>JAVBYH010000289.1 GCA_030824175.1 Bacteroidota bacterium
CAGCTCGCGGTGATCCCGGGCGGATCGTGGAAAACGTCCGCAACATACAACTTCGACGGCGTGGGCTCGAACGAGATCATCCTCGGCGGTTGGGGCGGCACGGCTGCGAACAAGAAGGCGCGCATCCTCTCGAAGACGACGGACTCGACATTGACGGAAGTCGTCGCGCTCGACGTCAGCGGCAAGCTCGGCGCGGGCCAATTCTACGGCGGCGCGATCGGCGACATCGACAACGATGGGAAGCCGGATTACGTGTTCGGAAGCCGCGACATCAATGCCAACGTGTTCCGCGTTGAATACCAGGGTGGCGGATTGGCAACGGCTGCAAACTATACGATCTCCGAGATCGACCGCGGCATCGTCTCGACGATGGCCACGCGTCTCGACGAGTTCGCACTTGCCAATGTCGACGGCGTCGCCGGCGATGAAGTGTTCTATTCGAACGGAACAGACGGTCGTGTACCGATCGTCGTCCTGAGCGAAGGCGCCAACGCGGTGAAGGTGACATTCCAGGCCAACACGGCCGGTGTGCCCGACACGATGAACGCCAAATCCACCGTCCAGATCCGCGGCGGCTCGGCCATGCTCACATGGGATAACCTCTCTGCGAGAATGACGAACACGGGCGGTGGCGACTATTGGACGTACAGCGGTTATTTCCCCGCGAACGTCGCGTTCAACTACAAGTTCTTCACGAACGCCAAGTATACGATCACAGGCACGGACAACGGCTGGGAATCGGATCTGAACGATCCGTCGAACAACCGCGTCCTGGCAGTGGGAAGCAATGACACGACGATTCAGCTCCAGTATGTGAACGCCTTCGATCCGAACAAGCCGAATCAGTATACCGCCGCGCCGTTTGCGACGGGCAAGACCGATACGGTCGTTGCGTATCTTCGCGTCAACATGAAGAGCTACGAAAACTTCGATCCTGCAAAGCACAAGGTCGGCGTGCGCGGTTCGTTTGCGGCGTCGAACTGGGGCACCTCGATCATCATGAAGGCCGAAAAACCGCATTCGAACGAAGGACAGGGTAATTATGCCGATGCGGACAAGATCTACAACCTGGCTGTTTACTGGAAGAAGAGCCTGCTCGATTCGGCAAGCTCCGAGAAGACAATGCGCTTCAAGTTCGTCCTCCACAACATCAATGCTCCGAACACAGAGGATTGGTCGCAGATGGTCGACAACAACGACATGAACCAGTACGAATTCCAGATGCCGAAGAAGGACACGACCGTCATGTGGAAATGGTACGGCGGCGTCGGCTACACACCGCCGCAGGGCAAGGATTCGATCACGGTGAAATACCGCGTCGATCTTTCCACGGCACAGGCACAGAAGGGCTTCAAAGCCGGCGACACGGTCATCGTGAAATCGGGCTTCGATCTTACCGCTTCGACGGTCTATATCGATACGCTGAGAAAAGTCGGCGTTACCGGCGCGATCTACGAAACGCCGAACCGCCTGATCAAGGGCGTCGCGACGGGGCAGACGCTGAACTATCAGTACTATTCGCTCTATAACCTGACCGAAGTACGCGAAATCTTCTACGATTTCGATTATACCGGTTCGGATAACAAGGCGGAACGCCGCAAGGTGCTCGTGCCGGCCAGCGGTTCAACGATGACGATCGCCGATACCTCGGTGTTCTTCGACAGAATGAACCGCCGCCCGATTTTCCAGAGCAAGGCGAGACTCGCGCGCAACGTGAACGTCACGTTCACATGCGATCTCCGTCCGGCATACTATCATTTGTCGCTCGGCGATACGATCTTCGCCCTCAAAACCTCGTTCAAGGATCTTACAAAGGCGGACAGAGACAGCATCTATGCGTGGGGTGTGTGGATCAACGGTCCCGCGGTCGGCGGTTGGAGCAACACAAACGGCGATTGGGGCAAGGGCCTGAGCGAAAACCTCGCGAAGAAGATGTATGATGACGGCACTCACGGCGACAAGGTCTCCGGCGATCGCATCTATTCGATGCAGGTGAAGTTCTACCGCGATTCCGCGAACAACACGGCCGGCCAGGTGTTCAAGTTCGGCCTCGGCGGCGGCGACAACGAGGCGGGCAAAGGCGGCTTCGGCAACAACCACGTGCGCAACATCGACGATGCGGATTCGATCGCGACGATCGCTGAGGATTTCGGCAGCATCAACGCGAAATACTACCGCGCGTGGGATTACACGAAGCACACGACCGGTGTCGAGCGCATTGAAGCGGCGATCCCGATGGTGTACTCGCTCGAACAGAACTATCCGAACCCGTTCAACCCGACGACCACTATCAAGTATGCGCTGCCGACATCAGGCAAGGTCATGCTGAAGGTGTTCAACGTGCTGGGCCAGGAAGTGATGACGCTCGTGAACGAGATCCAGAATGCAGGCACATACACCGCCACATTCAACGCATCGCAGCTCGCTAGCGGCATGTATCTCTACCGCATTGAAGCAGGGTCGTTCAATGCAGTGAAGAAGATGATGCTCGTGAAGTAACAGGCAGTATCCACGGGGGCGGCATGCCGAACAGGCATGCCGCCTTCGGTTATTCCCAAGGCAAGACGTGATGAATCGATTCCGTCTTGCCTTTGTAATATAGGCTCACCACTATCCATTAACTATCGAATATTCTATGTTTACTCCGGCATGGGTGCAGGATGCGGTCTTCTATCAGATATTTCCCGATCGGTTCGAGAACGGCGACACGTCCATCGATCCGGCAAAAACACAGCCCTGGGGCGACGCCCCGACGGGATCAGGCTTCTTCGGCGGAGACCTGCGGGGCATCATGAACCGCCTGCCGTATCTGACCGACCTCGGCATCAATGCCATCTATTTAAACCCTGTCTTTTCGGCGACGAGCAACCATAAATACAACGCCACCGATTATCTTACGATCGATCCGTCGTTCGGTACGAACGAACTGTTCAAACAATTCGTGGACGAATGCCACGCCCGATCGATCCGTGTCGTGATCGACGGCGTCTTCAACCATGTCGGCACCTCGCATTTCGCGTTCAAGGACGTGAAGGAGAAGGGCGCCGCCTCGCAGTATGCGCACTGGTTCAACATCTTCAGTTACCCGGTTGGCGAATCATCGCACCCCAATTACGAGGGGTGGTGGGGATATGGTTCGCTGCCCAAGCTCATGGTCGCCCACCCCGATGTGCAGCAATACCTCTTCGACGTGACACGCTATTGGACCGGCATGGGGATCGACGGCTGGCGCCTCGATGTGCCGAACGACGTGCCGCACTCGTTCTGGAAGGAATGGCGGAAGCTCGTCCGCTCCATCAATCCCGACTGCTACATCGTCGGGGAGCTGTGGCAGGACGCGAGTCCCTGGCTGAAGGGCGACGAGTTCGACGCGACGATGAACTACCGGTTCCGCGACGCATGCCTCGAGTTCTTCTGCCGCGGAACGATCTCCGCAAACGATTTCCAGAAACGCCTCGCCGACACCCGTGCGCTCTATCCCGAGGAGTCGAATTACGCGATGCAGAACCTCATCGGCAGCCACGACACGGAGCGGTATCTCACGCTGTGCAAGGGCGACGTGTCGAAACTGCGGCTCACGGCGTTCTTCCAGATGGCATACGTCGGCGCGCCAATGATCTATTACGGCGACGAGATCGGCATGGAAGGGGAGAAGGATCCCGACTGCCGAAGGACGATGATCTGGGACGAGGAACAATGGAACAAGGACCTGCGCCGCCTCTTCAAGCAGCTCATCGCGACACGGAAGAAATTCAAAAGTCTCCGCGGCGGAACGATCGGACCGATCCTTCTGCTCCCGAAATTCAAGAACATCGCGGCGTTCGAACGGATTCTCGGCGACGAGCGTGTCATCGTCATTCTTAATAATTCGGCGTCCGAAGTGACCCTCTCATTCGCCGTCGACGGGAAGACCGGATCCGTCAGGGATGCCGTGACGGACGCCGTGCTTCAGGTGAAAAAAGGAAAAGTCAACGTGGATGTGCCCGCCATGAGCGGCATGATGATCGCCTGCTAGTAAAAGCATGAGCGATAGACCATAAAGCAATGTATGATAATGAATTGAAGGCGCTATGATCAACCTCAATCGTTCGATATATTCACTCCTTGCGCTGCTCTTTACCGCCGCGATCCTGAGTGCGCAGACAGTCACAGTGAAATTTCGTTACCAGCCGGACGCCGTCTATCCGCGCGTCAATTTCCCCGGGTCGTTCAACGGGTGGGGACCGAATTCGAGCGGCACGATCAATGCCGGGACCGTTTCGCAGGCGGACAGTTTTGAGACCGCCACGGGCATGTGGGTGAAGACGGTCGCGATTCCGTTCGGCACATACCAATACAAGATCTATCGCCAGCTTGCCGCCGGCTACAGCTGGATACCGGATCCCCTGAACCGTGTCGTCATCGCACCGGACCAGAATTCACAACTCATCGTGGACAGCCTCGTGCTCTTCCAACTCTGCGCGGCTCCGTATTCGATCGAAGCCGGCAAGTTCGTCGTGAAGACCGCCCGGCCAATGCTCACGGCCGGCATCTTCCAGCCTGCGGGGGCATCGGCGCCCGCGATATCGATCTGGATCGACGGAGCGGCGGTGGACTATCACCCCGCATTTTTTGACGCGTCAAGCGGCATCTTCACGTACAATCCCGTGTCCGGTCTCACGGACGGCATGCACACGATGAAGCTCTCGGTCACCGCAGGAGGGCAGACCCGGACCGACTCGGTCTCGTTCGAGACGCGCGGACGGATCATCCAGATCCAGTCCCCGTCGTTCACGACGCGGAAGACGGAGTTCGTCACCTCGGGCATCGTCTTGGCGATGGTCACATCCGTCACGATCACCGTCAACAACAATGCAAAGGAGATACCCGTAATTGCCGGCGCCTTCACGGACAACACGCCGCTTGCTGAAGGGAAAAATGTCATCAGGGTCTCCGCGGGCAGTTCCTCGGACAGCATCGTCGTGACGCGCATCGTGAACCATACGCCGAACGCAAATGCGAAGGTCGTGTTCGCAGGCGGCACCGAGCTCACCCTGAGCGCTTCGTACACGACGGACCCGGACGGGGAGACAGTCACGAATTTCACATGGGTGGACGACCCGGCATCGCCGCTCGGATTGAACGGCAAGACGGGCACACAGGTGACGATCACAAAGCCGAAGGCACCCGGAGACTATTACTTTACGCTCATCGCGGCGGACTCCGCGGGCAATGCGGATACCGCACGCTGCTGGTTCATCATCAGAGCCGACGGCTCGTACGAGAATCCGACGATCGCGAACACACCGTCATGGGTGAAGAAGGCGCGCGTGTACTTCATGTTCCCCAAGGGCATCACGAAGGCGGGCACGCTCAACGCCGCGGCGCTCAAGCTTCCGTACGTGCGGGACATGGGATTCAATGTCGTGTGGCTCATGCCGATCATGAAGAACGCGTATCCGATCGACAACAACATCGGACCGGGCTACAACATCACCGATTTCTACAACGTCGCGCCCGAATACGGCACGAACCAGGATTTCAAAAATTTCATGACGCAGGCGCACGCGCTCGGACTGAAGGTGATTCTCGATGTCACGCCGAACCATTCGAGCCGTTCCCATCCCTGGTCGCAGGATGCCCATGCGAACAAGACGAGGTCGCCGTACTGGAACTGGTATCAACACCAGTCCATCAGCCACAACATGAACGGGCTCGGCGAATCGAAGGACGCCGACGGATTTTATTACTACAGCGGATTCAGCGACCAGCTCCTGAACCTGAACTGGACGGACGTGGATATGCGCGAGGAGATGATCAACGTCTACAAGCACTGGATCAAAGAGTACGGACTCGACGGGTACAGGTTCGACGTGTACTGGGGCCCGCACCGCAAGTACGGCGAGGCGAACATGGGCAAGCCTGTACGCGACGCGTTGAAGCACATCAAGCCGGATATCTTCCTCCTGGCGGAGGACGACGGCACGGGAAGCGGCACCGAGACGATCTATGCCGACCAGGTCACCGGCGGCGTGAACGGCGGCGTGGATGCGGCGTACGATTTCAAACTGTTCTTCAACCAGATCCGCAGCTTCGGCTTCAACGCCCCCGCGGTGAGCGCGCTCAATGTTGAAATGCTGAACGGCGGGTATTATCCCGGCCCGAATTCGCTCTACATGCGTTTCATGGAATCGCAGGACGAGGACCGCATCGCCTATGTGTACTCGCAGATGCCGGGCGGCGGCACGTTCGACGCGGCGACGACATTCCGCCGCACGAAGCCGATGGCGACGATGCTCTTCACCGTGCCCGGCTTCCCGATGATCTGGAACGGACAGGAGATCGGGTACGGTTACGGCATGACGGGCTCGAAGGAGAACCGCACGCGTACGGTGATCGACTGGAATTTCCAGGGCGGGCCGGTGCTCATGCCGCATTACCAGCGACTGGCGTGGATACGCGGCACGTATCCCGCGTTTGCGACGCAGTCGATCACCCCGATCAGCACGGCGAACGGACTCGTCTACGGGTATACGCGTCCGTATGCCGGCGAGAACGCGATCGTGCTCGAGAACTTTGCAAACATCCCGTTGGCCGCGGTGATCCCGCTTACAGCATCGGGCGCCTCGCCGAACGTGCTCGGTGTCGTTGACGGGAAAAAATACGTCATGAGCGACGTGTATAACGACAGTTCGTCCACCGTGACGTTCACAGGCGGCGCTGCAACGCTGAACGTGACGGTGCCCGCCTACGGGTCGGCCGTGTACATCCTGTCCGATTCGCTGAAGCGCCTCGCGCTCCCCACGGTGACAAGCGTCGGCACAGCGGGCGATGCGGCCGCAGTGCCGGTCGAGTTCGGGCTCGACCAGAATTTTCCGAATCCGTTCAATCCCTCGACGACGATCGGCTTCCGTATGGCCGCCGCCGGCAAGGCGTCGCTGCGGATCTTCGACGTGCTCGGCAGGGAAGTCTCCGTGCTCGTGAATGCGGATCTGGCCGCGGGCACCCACCGCGTGCAGTGGAACGCGGCCGGGATGCCGAGCGGCATGTATTTCTACGCCCTCACATCGGGAGGGGCAACGGATGTGAAACGCATGATGGTGGTGAAATGACGCCGACTGGTGAAATGACGCCGACTGGTGAAATGACGCCGACACGCTTCATGCTGTTCCTGACGATTTTTTTTATTACATTAAGCGGGGCGGCGACCGCCGCCGCTCAACACTCAACCTCTACGGCTATGAACGATACATACACGGAATCGGGCGGCACGCTCTTCGTCAATCTCATTTGGCACCAGCATCAGCCGCTGTATCTCGACCCGGGAAGCGACCAGCTGCAGGGGCCCTGGGTGCGGACACACGCCACGAAGGATTACTACGACATGGCGTCGATCCTCGAGAAATATCCGAACGTCCATTACAACGTCAACCTCACCTCGTCGCTGCTCTTCCAGCTCGAGAAGTATTACGTGCAGCGCCTGAAGCCGTTCGTGGATATAAAGAAGAACAGGGTGGACGCGAAGAAATTCTTCGCGAAGTGGAAGGGCAAGACGGATCCGTGGATCGATCTGGCGCTGAAACCCACATCGAAGTTCGATACGACCGATATCGCGTTCCTGGTGAAGAACACATGGAACGCCTTCGGCATCGGCGAAGTACAGATGCGGCGCTTCCCGGAATATCTGGCGCTCAAAATGAAGAACACGCGCGCGTACGCGTTCACCGAACAGGAGATGCGGGAGATCAAATTCTGGTTCTACCTCGCACACTTCGATCCGGATTTTCTGGAGACGAGGGTGTGGCTGGCCGACGGGACGACGATCGACCTGACGGATATCGTCGCGAAGCACTCGGACGGCACGTATCACGTGAAGAAGGAAGTGACGGAGGACGATTGCAACCGGATGATCGCCGAGATGTATAAGGTGTGCGCGAACGTCATCCCGATCCACAAGAAGCTCATGTACAACCATCTCACGCGGCAGGGACAGATCGAGGTCGCCACGACGCCGTTCTTCCATCCGATCCTGCCGCTCATCTACGACAGCGACGTGATGAGCGTATGCCAGCCGCACGATCCGAAGCCGCCGCGCTATCACTATCCGCAGGACGCGCATGCGCAGGTTGCCATGGCCGTGCAGTTCTATACCGATGCGTTCGGTCAGCCGCCGCTGGGCATGTGGCCGGGCGAGGGCTCCGTGTCGCACGACGTGGTGCCGATCTTTGCCGCCAACGGTATTCAGTGGATCGCAACGGACGAGAAGATCCTTGCCCGCTCCAAACCGTACGGCCAGGAAAAATTTTATCCGTACTCCGTCTCCGCAGACGGGGGCAAGGCGCCGCCGGTCGGCGTCTGCTTCCGCGAAACGGAACTCTCGGACAAGATCGGCTTCACATACAAGCAGTTCGCCGGCGAAGACGCGGCGGACGATTTCATCAAAAGCATCCTGCGCTATGCGCCGGCGAAGGACGATCCCGAGCGTCTGCTCACTGTGATCCTGGACGGGGAGAACGCATGGGAATGGTACGAGAAGGACAACGACGCGAAGGACTTCCTCCACGCGCTCTACAGGAAACTGAGCGCCCTCTATGAGACACGCCAGGTGGTGACGGTGACGATGTCCGAATACATTCACGGGAATCCCGCCCGCCAAGTGGCCGCGCATCCGGTGGACCTCATGAGGAAACTGGACTGGTTGTATCCCGGATCGTGGATCAATGCGAACTACGACACGTGGATCGGCGAAGACGAGGAGAACCGCGCATGGAAATATCTGCTCATGGCGCGACAGGACCTCGAACACTCCGGCATCCCTGCGCCCGACCCGACGGCGAAGGAGCCGAAGCACGAATCGAAAAAATGGTACGGCTACAAGGCCTGGGAGGCGATGTATGCGGCCGAGGGATCCGACTGGTTCTGGTGGTACGGCACGGACCAGAACGCGCCCGCCGGCGACAAGCCGTTCGACATCGCGTTCATCACGCATCTTAAAAATCTCTACACATTCGGGAGGCTCGCCGGCGGAACGTTCCCCGAGCGGGACTATCAGCCGATCGTCCTCGCCACGACGGTACCGGCGGCCAAAGCGCAGGGCGGCACGATGGCGCAGAGCGCAAAGGACCTCGTCTCCGTCGTGTTCCAGTGCGACGCCACGGGCATCTACGTGCGCAAGGGCATCTTCATCGCGGGCAACCAGGATGCGCTCGGATTGTGGACGCCGAATGTCATCCGGCTCCACGACGACGGCACACACGGGGATGAGACGCCGAACGACGGCATCTGGTCGGTCGAATTCCAGTTCCCCGTGGGCACGGTGCTCGAATACAAATACACGAACTCGGGGGCGCACGGACAGTGGATCCCGGGCGAGGAATTCTCTTCGAGCAACCGCCGCGTGACGATCGACGGCACACGCGAGCGCGTTGTGCTCCTGGATACGTTCGGCAAAAAATAATTTATTTTGGCGATGTTTACCTTGCCCATACACATCATCTGCTTTTTGGAGGGCGAGATTTATCTCGCCCAATTTTAAATCTTCCACATAACTCTACCCTTATGCTCGCAATACAGAAACGCCTCACCAACTCGTTCTACGCGCTCATCAGTTTGCCCGCCACGGCGATGGGATTCGCGTTGTCCATACAGATCTCGGCGCTGAGCTGGCTCCTGACGACGAAATACGACCTGAAGATCGACGAGGTCGGTTTCGTGTGGGCCGCGGGTCCGCTCGCCGGCATTTTCGGGCAGGTGATCATCGGTCTCATCAGCGACAAGGTGTGGTTCTGGGGCGGTCGGCGCCGCCCGTTTGTGCTCATCGGCGGCGTGCTCGCTGCGGGCATGCTCATGGCGCTGCCGAACATCGACGTGATCGCGACGCTCCTGGGGATCAAGAGCCTCCTCGTTGTGGCGATCGTCGTCGCGCTCACGCTCGACCTTGCGATCAATATCTCATTCAATCCCACGCGCTCCATCATCGCCGATGTGACGCCCGAGGGGAATCCCCGCACGAAGGGGTACACGTGGATGCAGACGATCTCCGGCTTCTTCGGCGTGCTCGCCTACCTCATCGGCGCGACGGTCGGCAACTATGTGCTCATTTACGCCGGCGTGGCGCTCGTGTTCCTCTTCTCGTTCGTGCCGATGTTCTTCATCGAGGAGCAGAAGGATCTCCACACAGGGGCCGATGAGGCGACGAAAGCGAAGAACGCATCGGCGACCGAGTGGGGAGAGCTGTTCAAAATTTACTTTGCCCACGCCTTCTCGTGGATCGGCATACAGACGATGTTCGTCTTCATCATCGCGTTCATACAGCAGAAGTTCTTCGCCGAAGGAACGGATACCGCTGTGATGAACGCGCAGTCGGGCCAGATCATTGCCATTTCCTTCGCCATTCTCAACACTGTCGGCTTTATCCTGCCCGCGTTCGTGCTCGAGCCGATCGTCGAAAAGATCGGCCGCGTGAAGACGCATCTGTCCTGCGTGGCCGTCATGGCCGCGGGATACTTCGGCATCGTCTTCCTTGGCACAACGCCTGCGGCGCTCTATGTGCTCATGGCGGTGGCCGGCATCGGCTGGGCCGCGGTGGTGAGCCTGCCGTTCGCCATCATGACGGAGAAGATCGACCAGAGCCGCACCGGATTCTTCATGGGCATTTTCAATCTCTCGGTCGTGCTCCCGCAGCTCCTCGTGAGCCTCGTCGTGGGGACGATCATTAAAAATGCTGACGACAAGAGCATCATCTTCATCATCAGCGGCGCTTCGCTTGCGATCTCGGCGGCATTGTGGATGTTCGTGAAGGAGAAGCGCGGCTCGGCTGCGGTCGCCTCCGGCGCCCCGCGCGCAGGACACTAATGCTCATGTAGGGCGAAACGGCGTTTCGCCCCAGCCAAGCATACTACCGTCGTTCGACGGGGCGAAATATCATTTCGCCCTACACAAAAATAAAATTTGAGTGGAAATATGACGTTTTCAAAAATATTGCTGTTCTTCCTATTGATCCTCGGCTGCGTCGAATTTGCAGCCGCCGAGGAGATCAGGGACCTCATCCAGCCGGTGCGCGTCATCGCGGGCAGGGCGGATACCGTGCTCGTGAGCGACATGTTTTACGCGAAACG
>JAVBYH010000286.1 GCA_030824175.1 Bacteroidota bacterium
CGATGCTGCAATCGACGTAGCCATGATGAATCGTAATCCACAGAAGTATCATGCTAAAATTCGGCGGTGGGACGGAGGAGCTGCCAAGCTGATCACCGATGATAATGCATTTGAGTTAGAGGCGGGCATAAAAGTACGATTCGGGGCGGGGAATGGAAAGTTCCGTATCGGCGATTACTGGGTTTTTGCGACCCGTCCCGCCGACGGTTCAGTTCAACCGATGCTCAACAGACTTTCGCCCCCTATGGGCCCGCAGCACGCCTATTGCGCACTCGCGATGATGACTCTTAAAAAAAATGAAGATGGAACCTTCAGCCATCAACAAGAGAGGTTCAATGATTGCCGTCATCTCTTCTATCCGCTTCGAACAAAAACCCCGGCAATTCATATTCTTCAGACGAATTGGAGAAACGACGATTCATTCTCAATCAACGACTTCGAAGCGGGGCTTGAATTTGTCTTCGATATTCCTCCAAGCACATTTTCATTATCTTCGGGGAATATAATTGTCACAGCTGAAATATCACCTAATTTAGGGGACAAGGCTGACGCTGCTGAACGGAGTATGTCTGCGAGTTATGTCCTGCATGGCGAATGCCACATTGTAAGTTCAGCTGTTACATGGAAGCCGGCAATTAACAGCGCCACCTTCGATAATTTTAAGAAGCTCGTACGAAGTGGGTCGACAATTCTCATTCGAGTATTATTGAAAGGCCACACAATCTTTGGGATTGCAGGACAAACTATTATGTACTTAGATGGGCAGGCATTCGGGCACACCGCCAGTCGTGAGTTATCATCGCCGAAAGCCAAATCACGCATGAAAAAAAATCAATTAGGTTCTCCTCAGTCGCTTCGTCGAATTGCACTACAATTTCCGACGGGCGACAACGGACGTGCTAGCGACTTCGAGAGTTGGTTTTCTCTTGTTGATGTTGACCCAACTCCTGCCAAATATCCGCAAATCAAGACGGTTACGTTCGTGAAGGAAAAATTTCCACCGTATCAGGTTGACGCGCGACGGAAGGAACCGATTTCGTTGTCTTCAAAGGAAAATATTTATAAGATCATTGTTGAGTTCGATATGGACGTGAATGGCGATACACACAGTTTGGGTGTGGTTAGCATTCAACCGACATCACTCTCTACTCCTTCCGCTAGGCGGTTCGATTGGCCCGATGATCCTAACGGGATCATTATTGATGGTACGGTTGAGGTGGAGAAACGGACAGGGAGCTTCACTACTATTCAAAGCAAACCTTTCGGCAAAGGGAAGTATTTGTTTGTCGTTGTAGGGGAGAAACACCCTGGATTACCACCAATCAGAGCTAACGGCTATTTATTAGACGGTGATTTTGACGACCGGGAAGGCGGGGACTACAAGCTGCCGTTTGAGATTACCTAAGAGTATTCTTAATGCAAAAAACCTTTACAGACAAGATTCTCATTTAAATTGGAACGTAAATTTTTCGTGAAATCCAATATACAAAATTGGATCACATTGGGGGGGGCAGGTCAGTACGAAAAGTCGGATTGTCAGTAGACATCCATATCCATTCCTTGCGTCATACGAGCCTGACATGGCTTCTCTGCAGCGGAACGCCATCGGTATTTGTCAGACAGATTGCCGGCCATGCTTCCATTACTACCACACAAATATATCTCCACAGCAGCCCGCAACATTTACAGACCGCTGGATACCAAGGTTCGGTTACCGTCGCCAATAATGTCTTGAATTCTTCCGGCGTAAAATGAACAGGTCTGGTCTTGATCATCCGAAGCTGTTTGCTTTTCCGGAATGGATTTTCGTGTATGAGCTCCCAGTTGATTGCAATGTTTAATGCCGTACGCAGGACGCGGAATTCGATATTCACTTTAACGGGGGAGACCGTTTGCAAGCGCTTCGTTTTGAATTCCTTCAGCGTCGGAACTGTGGACGCGACAGGAGCGGGCTCTTCCTTGACGGGCTTGAGCGCCTGATAGGCGAGCGATTTATTTATGCAGCCGGTGGATTTCCAGACGCGGTGACCGTTGACGGTCACGACATTGTAGTAGATTCCATTGGAGCGGCGGACGAGACAGGGCATATGAGGCCTCTTTAAAACACAAAAGTGTTAGCAGGACTGTTAGCAGTCTGTAACACTTGAGGTAAAAAGTGGCGTTTTTGAGTGGACAGGGCCAGAATCGAACTGGCGACACACGGCTTTTCAGGCCGTTGCTCTACCGACTGAGCTACCTGTCCATTGAAGATTGAGTCATAATATACGAGAATTTTGGCGTGCGCGCAAGAATTTTTTCATCGGCGCGCATTTTTTTTACTTATCTTCTCCGCCCGATCTGCCGATGATCAAAGGAGAGAGTGTTGTGGCGCCGAGCAGAGCCCGCTGGGGGGCGAGTGATGTGTACGGACGAACCATACGTCCATATTCCGCCTCCTGAGTTCGCACAGCGCGAATTTTTGAGGTTTATTTGTGCCCTTCCGAAGAGATGGTCCTTACATTCACGACAAGGGGGATGCCTGAATGGAAAACCAACTGTTCACCGTAGTCGAAGACTCTGCATGCGAACCGGCGCTTCATACAGTACCCGAAACGGATTCCGTTCGCAAGGCTGCCGCCGCCGCGCTCATCACGAAGGTTGCTATCGAGGGAGCGTTCGACGACATGCGCCCCATCCCGCACATCGCTCATGAGGTGAAGACCCGGCTGAACGCCATTATCGGTTTTTCCGAGATCCTCAAGGTGTCCGTCCACGATACGACGCTGCGGCACTACATCAGCATCATCCGCACGAGCGGCGAAGCACTCCTAACACTCGTCAATAACGGATATACAAAATTGACCGCCGCACCGGACGACCATGCGCTCGTCGTGCGGGAGCGCGGGACCGAACACGCCGATTATGCACGGCCCGAACAGGCCGGATTCGCCGCGCTGGCGGAGGCGCGGAGCGAATGGGAGAGCCTGCTCGACCACGGAAAGCTCGAAACCGACCGCACCGTCGTCTTCGCCGTTGATGACAACGAGGACAACCTTGCGATCATCGCCCACCTCTTCGCCAAGGAGAACATCCGCATGTTTGCCTTCTCCAACGGGCATGAACTGCTCGAAGCGATCCAGCTCGTGACGCCGAGTCTGATCCTGCTCGATGTCGTCATGCCGGCGATGGACGGGTACGAAGTGTGCAGACGTCTCAAGAACAACGCTCAGACGGAACACATTCCCGTCATCTTCCTGACAGGGAAGACGGATCCGGACGATATCGTACAGGGTTTCCATGCGGGCGGCGTTGATTATATCGCGAAGCCGTTCAGGAAAGAGGAGCTGCTCTCGCGCGTGCACACACACCTCACGCTCCACGAAACACAGCGGTCGCTGAAGAATGCCGTGCGCGAAAAGGATGTGCTGCTCGATGAGACGCTCAAGGGAAGCATCAGGGTGCTCATCGACATTCTGGCGATGACGAATCCGGATGCTTTCGCACAGACCATCCGCGTGCGGTCCATTGCAAAAAAAATGGCGATGCGGCTGGGTCTGGAGAACGTATGGGAGATCGAGATCGGCGTCCTCTTGTCGCATCTCGGATGCGCGCTGCTCCCTCAGGAAATCGTCTCAAAAAAGCAGGCCGGTCGACGACTGACAACGCAGGAAAATACAATCTTCAATTCACATCCGAAGACGGCAGCCCGCTTCATCGCCAACATACCCCGGCTCGAGCAGGTCGCGGAAAGCATCCTCAATCAATTTGCCGACTACGATCCCGTCCTCGGCGCTGACATTATCAAGGATTTCATACGCATCGTGTTCGACTACGATAACCTCATTCAATCGGGGAACACGCAGCAGCAGGCGCTCGACCAAATGAATGGGGCAACACAGCGGTACAATCCGCTCGTGCTTGGGGCTCTGGAAGCGGAGGTGAGGCGGCTCATCGACGGCTGCGTCGTGAGAACGGTACAGTTCGATGAACTCAAACCCGGGATGATCATTGCAGATGACATACGCAATGCGAGCAACCTCATCCTCGTTCGGAGGAA
Source organism: Bacteroidota bacterium (assembly GCA_030824175.1). GTDB lineage: Bacteria > Bacteroidota > Ignavibacteria > UBA10030 > UBA8401 > CAISDA01. The sequence goes on from JAVBYH010000286.1 coordinate 4,037, forward strand.
TTCGGAACTCTCTGAAGTGCTCCTTGAGAAATTACAGAATCTGCGGTATTGCGGACGAACGTATGATCCCGTGAAAATTCTTGAACATGTCAATTGACGGAAGGTCTCCCGGCGGTGGCTGATATTACACATTCTACAAATTTCTGCCATTTGTATGTTTTCAACCGGCGGGAAATGCGCCTTTCTGTGCCAGCGGAGCGGAAACCCGTTGAAAAGATATGGCACGGTATATGCACTAGTAAAAGGGGGATGGATATTCACGTGATGATGGGATATGATGACACCGATACTCTATGCGTATTTTTTTCTTGCCGCACTGTTGCTCCGGCCGAATGAATCGTCCGAACCCGCCACACTCACCGCTATGCTCGCCGCGGAACGCAGGGAAGAACTGATCAGCGAACGGTTCGGCGCGCTGTTCACCGACCTTGCCGACCGTCAGGGATTCAACGGCAATGTGCTCCTCTCGCACAACGGAAAGGTGATGTACCGGAATGCGTTCGGGTATTCGAATCTGCGTGCCAAAACGCCGCTGCGCATTGAATCGGTGTTTCAGCTCGCCTCCGTGACGAAGCAATTCACCGCCGCCGCGATTATGATCCTTCATGATGAGGGCAAGCTCGAGTTCGACGATCCGATCCAAAAATTCTTCCCCGACCTGCCGTACAAAAATGTTACAATCCGCCTGCTCCTTGGGCATCGAACGGGAATTCCCGATTATATGAATTTCTCGGGCAAGTATTGGAGAAGGAAGACCGGGTTCCTCACCAATGCGTCGCTGATGGAAATGCTCATCGCGCGCCGCCCGAGATCCGAATTCACACCGGACGCATGCTACAGATACAGCAACACCAATTACGCGATCCTCGCATCGGTCATCGAAAAATTATCGGGCGTGCCGTACGCTGAATTCATGAAGCAGCGCGTCTTCGGACCGCTCGGCATGCGGAGCACGTTTTGCTTCGATCCGGGCGGAAGCATCACGATTCCCTTCCCGACCACGGGGTATAATGCAAACCGACTTCCGGCACACGACGACTACCTGAGCGGCGTCGTCGGCGACAAGGGAATCTTCTCGACAGTCGACGACATGTTTGCCTGGGACCAGTCGCTGTATGGGTCGAGTCTCCTGCGTCAGGCGACGCTTGAAGAAGCGTTCACTCCGTCCGGACACGGCAGCAGATATGGCAGTCAGTACGGCTACGGCTGGCGGATCTCGACCGCCGAAGCAGGGGAAAAGATACTCTATCATGCCGGCTGGTGGAGGGGATACACAACGCTCTCGGTCCGTCGCCCAGAGGATAAAACGTACATTATCGTGCTCAGCAACAAAGTGAATTGGAGCTTCCGCAACATCGATAATCTGCTCGCGGCCGTCGATGACGTCCGCTACGAAATACTGGCGAGTCGCCATGACGATAATTCAAGCCGTTAACACCCCATGACTTCGTGTGGGGGCGTCTCTATGTGCTGGCATCGGGTAGTGCGGGCATCGGGATAGAGTGTGGTTATTGCATTTCACTAAAATGGTTGATACATTTATGTGAGGATGTCGACTGAACTCATTAAAATTCCATGCCGAAGCGTTACACTACCCGAAAATACATACGGATGATCGTGACGGCCGTGTGTTGCGTTGCGCTCATAGCCATTGAAGGTCTCTGCGCGTTCGCCCAGCAGCGAGGTGCGCACCGGGAGACCGACACGTCGGTGACCGGCCGCGTCAGTCCGGGCTCAACGCTCAACGCACCTTTCGGAAGCGACGCCGCCCTCGCGCCGCCAATCCGCTCCCTTGTGATCCCCCTCTTCGACAGATCCGCCCCGGTGATGCCCCTTTCGTTGGAACTCACGACGACGCCTGAATATTTCAAGAGCATCATTTTTCAATCGACCGGCGCGACTCCGTATTTTTTCATGCCTCGTGAAATGGATGACATCGATCTTGCCGCGCCGTGGAAATTGCAGCTCGCCCGCGAAAACCAACATCGCACGCTGTACACGATCCTGGGCGCCGTCCAGGCCGGCGGGGTCGCCTATCTCGCATATAGACACATCCGGAAGCACGGATTGAAGTGACGATGGGGTGTCACCCGTGCGCGGATGCCGCAATCGAACCATACATTTCATAACAGACGAGCAGCATGATTTCACTCACGAACGTGACCAAACGCTACGCGGCCATCACGGCGCTCGACGACGTATCGCTTGAAGTGTCCCGCGGCGAACTCTACGGGCTCCTCGGACCGAACGGCGCCGGGAAGACGACTCTGATGAGCCTTCTCGTCGGGCACAAGCATCCGGATGCGGGAACCATTACGATCGGCGGTGTGCCGATGACATCCCGCAATCTCGACCTGCGTGGGGAGATCGGCTATGTGCCGCAGCAGATCGCGCTGTACGACGAACTGAACGCACAGGAGAACCTTTCCATCTTCGGCAGCTACTACAGCCTCTCTGGTTCTCTGCTGCGTGCACGCATCGACGAAGCGCTCGAGGCGGTGCAGCTCGGCGATCGCCGCAAGGACAAGGTGAAGGCCTATTCCGGCGGGATGAAACGCAGGCTGAATCTTGCTGCGGCACTGCTCCATCATCCGAAGGTGCTCCTCTGCGACGAACCGACAGTCGGCGTCGATCCGCAGTCGCGCAATGCAATATTCGATTTCCTTGAATCATTGAACGCCGCCGGCATGACGGTCGTGTACACGACGCATTACATGGAGGAGGTCGAGCGGCTCTGCAGCCGGATCGGCATCATCGATCATGGGAGGATGATCGCCGAAGGCACATTGAATGAGCTGCTGCGGCTGCTTCCGTACGAGGAAACGATCTCGATGAGGAGGAACGACGCGACGGAGGCGAACCGGTCGGCGTTCGAACGCTTCGGTGTGATCCGCGAGGTGAACGATGCATTCGAATTGCGGCCGGGGAAGAATGTGAAAATGAGCGACGTCATCGCCGCGGTCGAAGACTGGGGCATCGAGTATGCGGACATTGAATGGCGCAAACCCACGCTCGAGGCCGTGTTTCTCTACAAGACGGGAAGGAGCATGCGCGATTGAAAAAGATCCTCATCCTCCTTCGCGCGCATCTCACGGTGTTCGCCGCCGATCGTGTGGCGGTGCTTCTGACGTTCGTCATTCCGGTGATCATGATCAGCCTTTTCGGCGCGATCTTCGGCGGCAGCGGCAGGTCACAGAGCAGCGGCATCCCGCTTGCATTCCTCAACCTGAGCGACGCCCCAGTGTCTCGCAGCATCGAGGGCATTCTCGACACGCTCAGGACGTTTCGGCTCATCCGCACGATGAAGGACGAGAACGGGAAACAGGTCGTGTTCGACACGTCGTCGATACAGGAATTCGTGAAGAGCGGCGACGCTCCGGCGGCTCTCGTCATACCGGCCGATGCGTATACCGATACATCGATCGGTTTCAAGATTTGTTTTTACTACGATCCGCGCAACGAGATCGAAATGCAGATCGTTCAGGGGATGCTCCAGAAAACGATCATGGAGCAGATCCCGCAGGTCTTCATGGAAAGCCTGAATCGACGCGCGAAGAAGGCTCTCGGCCCGGAGCTGTCGACGGCGTTCAACGCCGACATCAGGAAGTCGGTGAGGCAGTATTTTCCGGGCACGACATTCGATGCCGACACGGTGCGTGACGGAACGGGCGGAATGAAACCGGGCGATACGTCCGCTTTGGCAGGCGCGGACAGTAGTTCGGTGGCCAATGGAATGGGGAAGATGTTTCGCGAGATTGTCGATTTCCGTTCAACGCAGCTTGTGGGCGCGGAGATAGCAAATCCGAATGCCACGCGGAGCGTGGGCGGATGGGCGATGATGTTCCTGCTCTTCACGCTCTCGGGTGTGGCGAATGCGCTCATCGACGAACGCCGCAATGCGGTGTTCATGCGGATGCTCGCGGCGCCGTTCTCACGCGCGCACATCCTGGCGAGCCGGTATGTCTTCGGCACCGTGCTCGGCACCATCCAGCTCGTGGTGATGTTCATAATGGGGATGCTCCTGTTCAACGTGGACATCCTCTCGAACGCTGGAAACCTGCTTCTCGTGATCATCCTGTCGGCGGCCGCGGCGACGGGATTTGGTATGCTGATTGCCGCGTTCTCGAGGACGATGGCGCAGGCGAGCGCCCTCGGTATGCTGCTCATCCTTGCGATGAGCGCAGTGGGAGGCGCGTGGTTCCCGACCTCCATCATGCCTCCGTACATACAGGTGCTGAGCAAATTCTCGCTTGTCTACTGGTCCATCTCAGGATTCCTGTCCGTGCTGTGGGCGGGGGCCACGTTCGTCGAAATCCTTCCGATCCTCGGTGTGCTGACCGGGATCGCCGCAGTCGTGATCGGCGTGAGCCTGTGGAAATTTTCGAGAACGAACATCTTGTGACGGTTGATTTCAACGACGTAATTTCTTACAATAGCTTCACACCACATTTGTATCCGGACAGAAGTGCCGGACGAGCCGCAGCCTTCCATCGGCGGCACCGTCCCGGCACACTTGCAGATCGTACGACACTCATGCAGGGGGAGTATGCCAGATACACAATTCAACGCCGAACAGGCCATCCGCGAATCCGAGGAACGCTACCGTGTCATTCTGCAATCGATCTCCGACGAGGTGATCATTGTCGATGATGCCGGCATCATCGAGACGATCAACGACGCCGTCGTGTCGAGGACGTATTTGCCGCTCGATAACGTCGTCGTCGACGGGTCGCTGAACGGATTGTTCCCCATCGATTTCGCACAGCGCCGCATCCGGGTGATCCGGCAGGTGATACGGTCGAAGCAGCCCGTACGGATCGAGGAAAAACTTCCGCTCGACGCCGGCGTCCTCTGGTTCTCCACGAAGATCAATCCGCTCTTCGATGTCGACGGCACGTGCTCGAGGGCCGTGGTTGTGACGCGCGACATCACGATCGAGAAGGAGCGCGAGCGGTTCCTCAGCAGCTTCTCGAAGAGCATCCTCTCGGCGCAGGAGGAGGAGCGCAAGCGCGTGGCGCGGGAGCTGCACGACGGACTGGCGCAGCGTCTTGCCGTGCTGCGGCTCGACCTGCGGCGCATCGAGAAGGAGATCGGCGCGGAACGGGAGCCCGGCGTCCATGCCCGTGAGCGTGCCGGAGCGGGGGATGTGTGCGCGCGCTTGCGCGAGGCCATCGACTCTGTGAACGGGCTTCTCGATGAGACAAGGCGCATCGCACAGAACCTGACACCCGCCATCCTCGAAGACATCGGGCTCACCTCGGCAATCCAGCGCTCGCTCAGGGAATATTCATCCAGGACGTGCGTGAAGGTGGAATGCAATCTCATCGATCTCGACGGATTGTTCACGCCGGCCCAGGAGATCAACTTCTACCGGATCATCCAGGAGGTCGTGAACAACATCGAGCGCCATTCGCGCGCCACGGCCGTCGTGCTGGCCATCAACAGGAGTGCCCATGCCATAGAATTCGTCGTGAAGGACGACGGGATCGGCTTCGATGTGCAGCGCGCCGTGGCGTCGTCGTCGTCGCAAGGGGATCACAGGGGGCTGCGCGGACTGCAGGAACGCGCGAGACTCGTGAACGGCGAGCTCGCCATCACCTCGACGCCGCGGAAGGGCACGTCTGTATCGCTCACCGTGCCCATCGGTGAGACGCCGGCGGCGGCAACGGAGCATGCGGGAAGATAAGCGCATTCCGCGCTTGTCGAGTGGAGAGCGAAATGATCGAACTGAAGAAGAACTTACGGCCGGCTGAAACAGCGCGATCGATCGTCATTATCGACGATCACGCGATTCTGCGAAACGGCCTGCGGCACATCCTCGAGGAGCACGGTTACGACGTGATCGGCGAGGCGGCGAATGCGGCGGAGGCCATGCAGGTGCTCGCACGGGCTGTTCCCGCGATGGTCATCCTGGATATCGGTCTTCCGGGCACGAGGGGCATCGAGCTTGCCCGAGAGATCCTCGCGCTCCACCCCTCCGTAAAAATAGTTTTCCTCACCGTATACAAGGACGAAGAATACGTGTATCAGGCCCTTTCGGTGGGAGGATACGGGTACGTGCTGAAGGACTCGGTGGACACGGAGATCATCGACGCGCTCGAATACGCCGGGGAGGGACGGAAATATCTCACGCCGCTCATCTCGAACGAGATCGTGGCGAGTCTCGCGCCGAAGCCGGCGATGCAGCCGGAGCATTCGGCACTCGAGACACTCACGCGGCGTGAACGCGAAGTGCTCAGGCTCATCTGCGACGGGATGACGAACAAGGAGATTGCGGAGGCGCTCTTCATCAGCGTGCGCACGGTGGAGCATCACCGGCAGACGGTGATGCGGAAAGCCGGAGTGCGTTCAGTCGCCGACCTCATCAAGAGTGCGATCAGGCAAAAGTTCGTGGCGCTGTGAGGAGGGGGCACACGCCCGACCGGCCGGAGCCATGGGACGAGACGGATCAGCAGCGGGCCGCGCGCAGTACGTCTTCGAGATGGGCGATGGAGAACGGCTTCGGCAGAAACTTCACCGCATCGGTGGAGAGCGATTCGCCTTCCTTCATCTCGATCATGCCGGACATCAGCACGACGACGGTTGAAGGCTGCGAGTCGAGGATCCACCTGGCGATGGACACGCCGTCGGTGTCGGGCAGATAAATATCAAGCAGCACGATGCTTGCGCTGTACTCGAGCAGCATCGCGAGGCCCGTCCGTCCGTCGGGTGCGGTCATTGTTTCGTAGCCAAGGTCGGTGAGCGCTTCGCTCAAGAGGTCGCGGGCGGCGTCATTGTCCTCGATGATAAGGATGGGGCCCGTCGTTTCAGGCGTCGCAGAGGCGAACGCGCCCGGGATGCCGAGCGGATACTGGAAGACGTTCAATGCATTGAAGCAGAAATTCACCATCGCGCCGTCGATGTCGAACACCTTCGTGACCTCGCTCGCGGTGACAGGCGACGCTTCGCGCGTGCACGCGGACACGGAGCGCGGATTTTCGTTCGAAGCCTCCTCTTCCATTGTGAGCCTGAGCCACAATGTCGACATCGCGCATTACATGGAAC
>JAVBYH010000361.1 GCA_030824175.1 Bacteroidota bacterium
TTCATCCTCACCACAAGTACACCGTTCCGTTTTTCCGTGATCACGCGGCCGATGATGTTGTCGTCGGCTTCGATCCTGATCGATTGCTCGTCCGATTGGGTCAGGTAGACTTTTCCGGGGGCCTGTATTTCGATGCCCTCGCACGCTCCCACGGTCCTTTGCTCTGAGCGAAGATTCGACGAGCCGTGGATCGAATCGTCATCGTTGATCGTTACGTGGCATCCGCCGACGAGCAGACCGCCGAGGATGAAGAGGAGGAGGCTTTTCAATGTCATGGAAGCATGCATGGGGGATCCTTCGAATGTGCGTTTCACCGATGGGCGACGGGTTTCTATCCCTGTTTTACGTGTGACAGGTGAAAATTGTTTCACTGCCGCCTGTTCGTATCCGCACCTCCGCCAAAAAAAAACGTGTTATATCAGTGAAAATTCCCTTATTATAAAGCGTAAAAACTCTCCACTTAATCGCGGATGTCGTGCCATGGCCCCCAACGTTTTCCTTCTTGTGCTGTTGCTTACGGCCGGCGTCGCCGGATGTACAAAATTGTCGACGACGGAACCTGATCCGGTCATTCCACCCGTCGTTGACCAGGGAATGGTCCGTGTCGATGGAGGATACTTCATCATGGGGAGCGCCCTTGGGGACGCCAATGAGAAGCCCATCCATTCCGTAACAGTGGGGGCGTTCTCCATGGACAAGTACGAGATCACGTTCGAGAAATGGACCGAGGTACGGAAGTGGGCCGCGGCGCATGGATATACCGACCTTCCGGCAGGCCGCAACGGATTCAATCCAGTGACGGAGAACAATCCGGTGACGGAAGTGAACTGGTACGATGTCGTGAAATGGTGCAACGCCCGATCGGAGAAGGACGGTTTCTCGCCGGTGTATTACACGAACAGCACGCACACGACTGTGTATCGGACAGGGGAACATGCCATCGCCGCCGAAGCTGTACACTGGACGGCGAACGGGTACCGTCTGCCGACGGAAGCTGAGTGGGAATACGCCGCACGCGGAGGCACACGGCCTGTCAACATGCCGTACAGCGGCGACAGCTCGATTGCCATCGTCGCATGGTATCATGTGACGTCCGGAAATGTGACGCACCATGTCGGCACGAGATCGCCGAACGTGTTCGGCGTCTATGACATGAGCGGCAATGCGGCGGAATGGTGCTGGGATTGGTATGGCGCATACACGAGCGACTCGCAATCCGATCCGAAAGGCCCTGCGGTCGGCAGTTATCATCTGCTGCGCGGCGGTTCATTCAATACGAACGACTTTTCATGCCGTATATTTTATCGCAACTACAGTTATCCGACCTACCGCTACTACAATCTCGGGTTCCGCTGCGTACAGGACTGAGACATGCAGGCATCGTCAGTCACGGCGCAACAACGACCGGAACAAACATTTGCAATCCCAATCATCGACTCTGGAGTGTTCATGAAGCATATTGTTATCAGTCTGTTGTTCTTTGCATCGGTCTGCACTTCGCAGGAATTTTTTGTCGCACCGTCGGGCAGCGACGTGAACGCGGGCACCAAAGAACAGCCGTTCGCGTCGCTTGAACGGGCGGCCGCGGCGGTCCGCGCGTATAAAAAATCGGACACCCGCGCGAAGAATATCACCGTGTGGATCCGCGGCGGACGATACGATCTGCTCCGTGAATTTTCGCTAAAGGCGGAGGATTCCGGAGAAAAGGATTGCACGGTGGAATACAAGGCATTCACCGGCGAGACCGTGCGCGTGACGGGCGGGGCATACCTGTTCCCCGAACATTTCACGCACGTCGCCGCCGCGGGCACGGGTGCCGGCACACTCGAGCGCATTCCGCCGGCCGCCCGGCCGCATGTACTCTCATATGATCTGAAGGCTCACGGCTTCACGGACTACGGCAGACACGATCAGATCGGTCACGGACTGAGCGTCAGTCCGGCTCCGATGGAAGTCTTCATCGACGGCCGCGCAATGACGCTCGCCCGCTACCCAAATACGGGATTCATTCCCATCGGCACCGTGATCGATCCCGGTTCGGTGCCGAGGATCAAGGATTACTCCAACCGCGGCGGCACATTCGAATACACAGACACACGCCATGCGCGGTGGGCGAAGGCTGCGGATGTTTGGCTGCAGGGCACGTTCAAGGCGGGCTATGCGGACGACAAGATCCTCGTCGAGCGCATCGACACGGTGAAGAAGCTTGTGAAGCTTGCGTTCCCGCATCTCTACGGCATCGGGTCGGGCGAAAATTTCCAGCACTATGTCGCACTGAACCTGCTCGAGGAGCTGGACGAAGCGGGCGAGTACTATATCGACCGTGCGTCCGGCGTGTTGTATCTCTATCCGCCGCACGATATCGCGACGTCCGAAATCGCCATTTCACTCCTCGAGTCGCCGATCATCTCTCTTGTGAACGCTTCGAACGTCACGATCAGCGGCATCACGGTGGAGAACGGACGCGGCATCGGCATCTACATAGAAGGCGGCAGCGGCAACACGATCGCCGGATGCACGGTGCGGAACGTGGGCACGTCGGGGATGTTCATGGGACAGGGGGCGCGGCAGCTCACGAAGGGCATCGCCATCGACGAGGACTATGCGGGCGAACCCGTCTCGGGCCAGGTGGGCAACCTGCAGGGGCAATTATACAACAATACCGCTTGGGACAGGAACGGCGGCCGAAATCATCGCATCATCAGCTGCGACGTGTATAACACAGGCGCCGGCGGCATCTACCTCAGCGGGGGAAGCAAGAAGGAGTTGAATGCAGGGAAGAGTATCGTCGAGAATTGCCGCGTGCACGATTATAACCGCCGCGTGAAATTCCTCTGGTCGGGCATTAATGTGGACGGATGCGGGAACATCGTGCGGCACAACGAGATCTTCAATTCGGACTATCAGGGAATCTACGTGCACGGCAACGAGCATCTCTTCGAATATAATTACGTGCACAACGTCGCGGAGAATTCGAACGATGTTTCGGGATGGTATACCGGAAGGGACCCGAGCGACCGGGGAAACATCATCCGCTATAATTATTTCGAGAACATCGGACGGCCCGACAGGAAATGGACGATGGGCGTGTACTTCGACGACGCCGCCTGCGACGCGCTTGTGGAAGGCAACATCTTCTACAAGGCCGGCTCGTACGGATCGGTGTACAGCAATGCCGGTCAGGACCTCACGGTGAGGAACAACATCTTCATCGAATCCTCAGGACCCGCGCTGCAGCTGAAGTCCATGTGGTGGGACTTCGCCTCGGACCCCGGCAACTGGAAATACTACTTCGAGGAGAACGGGATCTACCGCAAACGGCTGACGACGTCGGTGGACATCAAGCGGGCGCCATACGCCAAAAAATATCCGCTGCTGCGAAACTGGCTGGACAAGACACCGGACGGGAAGACCTATTACGGTATGTATCCCGAGCGCAACGTGTTCGAGAACAACGTGCTCTTCAAGTGCGAAGAAACGATACGCATGGTGGGCGAGCATGCGAAATTCGACATCCGCAGCAATCTCATCGTGCACACGGATCCCGGTTTCGTCGATTACGGGAAGAAGAATTTTGCGTTGAAGGACGGCTCGGTTGTCTATCGGCAGCTGCCGGGATTCAAACCCATACCGTTTGGTTCGATCGGCCTGTACAAGGACGACTACCGGAAAAAAATCATCTCCCGGTAACATTATCGCACGGTCATCCGTAGATGGAACAATACTGGACACGTATTGTTCCACTTCCAACTGACCCATGAAAAAATTCACACTCGTCGTCTTGTTTCTGGCGTTCGCGGCCTCGGCCGCATTCGGCGCGACGGATTCCGTCGCCATTTCCTTCCTCGCCACGCAGCCGGTGGTGGACGGTCTTCCGGACGCGTCGCTCGCACATCTGCCCTGGCGGGAACTCACACCATCGGACGGAGCGGCCGGCGGAGCCGGACTGCCGCGCGTTCGATCGACGATGGCGTACGGTCCGTCCTATTTGTATCTGCTCATTGAATCGGAAGGGGAGACGATCGTCGTCCGCGACCGCGCGTATCAAAATGGCGACGGATTCCATCTCGTCATTGCCCGGCCCGACACAGGAACAGTCACGCGCGAGTTCTATGTGCTCCGCTTCTCGCCTGCCGACAGCGCACGCCGCATCCCTGCCAGAAAAGGCGTGTGGTATTACAATGTGGACCTCTCATCACGCCAGCTTGGTGGGCAGTCGAAATTTGTTTGTTCGACGACCGGCGGCAAAAGCTATTTCGAACTGCTTCTTGCGTGGAGCGACATCCATCCGTACCATCCGCGGTTCTCGGACAGCATCGGCGTCAACCTATGTTTCGTGAAGGCCGTCGGCGAGAAGGGGAAGCGCATGTACTTCCTGAAATACGACGCGAATATGCAGAGTGAACAGCGCGGGAGAACGTTTGTTAACGCCCGGTTCGCCAACCCGGGCCGGCTTCCACAGGCGACGACGCTCGCCCGGCTGCGTCGAAGCACTCTCCGCGCAGGCGATACGCTTCGCATCGATGTCCGGTCATTTTCGCCGGCCTGGACCGCGCGGTCGATGTACTGTTCAGTGCGATCGGCGGACAACGTTCGCTACATCGACCGGACCATTCAGATGCGATCGGCGGACAATGTCCGCTCCATCGACAGCACCGTGCAGCTTCAACAGGTGGCAGGGGAAACGATCACGGTCCCTCTTGGCGATCTCCCGCCGGGAGGATACAGGGTCGTTTGGCGTTCGTCGGACGAGTCGGAGGGAGAGATGCCGCTAACGGTCCTGCCCGGGGTCGCAATCGATCGGGAAGCAGCGCTTCTCGACGCGATGGCTTCGAAGGGCATCTCCATGGGGACGATGGAGACGATGCGCTTCCGCCTGAACGACATCGGCGAAGAACTCGGACGATTGAAGCCGTACGAAACGGCGGGCACGATCAGGGAGGCATACTCCGCCTATCGCGAGGATGCTCGTCTGCTTGAGGCGGGAAATGATTTCTACACTGCCAGGCGCGGCGTGTTCAGACGCGCGTTCCGATCGAAGATCGACGGAACTCTGCAGCCGTATTCGATCAAAGTGCCGCCGGACTTCGATCGCACGAAGCGGTATCCGCTCCTTGTCTTGCTTCACGGAAGCGGGTCCGACGACCGTACAATGGTGAACGGGACGCCGCTGTCGGAGAACGACTTCATCGAGATTGCCCCGTACGGCCGCGGCACGTCAAACTGCTTCACGACGGACCATGCGGAAAAAGATGTGAGGGAGGCGATCGACGACGCCATTCGCAATTATCCCATCGACACCGCCGCGATCGTGATCGCGGGCTTTTCGATGGGCGGTTATGGCGCATACAGGGTGTTTTACGAATATCCGTTATTGTTCAGGGGTGTGGCGGTCTTCTCCGGTCATCCGAATCTTGCATCACGGTGGATCGGGCCGGGGCATCCGGATTTTCTCGATGAGGCGTATGCCGGTGTCTTCAGGGATGTCCCGGTGTTCGTGTATCACAGCAGGAACGACCTGAATTGCCCGTACGACTTAACTGTCTCGCTCGTAGATAAACTGCGGGGAGCCGGTGCGCGCGTCACATTCATCACGACGGAATCCGGCGGACATGGTGTCGTCGACGGCGATAACGCGGCGCACTATTACCGGTGGCTGTCCGGGTTGAAGCGTTGATCAGAATTTAAAGTTGCGCTTTCTTCCGGGGGCACGCGTGATCGTGCTTCTGTCGATCCCTTCCGGAAATCCGGCCGGGAAGCGGGCGAACGGAATCATTTCTTCGCACTGCGCCGGGGAATAATCGGAGACGGGTGTGAACGAACGGTCGATGGCTACGATGGTGCCGCCGATGATCCACATCGGTCCCGTGAGAAGGAAGCTGAACCAGCCGTTCGCGATGGTCGAGAGATACCCGAAGACGGAGAGTCCGGCGACGCCATCACTGTTCGAATCGAATTGCGTAAGCCTCACGAAAATGAGCGCCGTTCGCGGGACCACACGGAGGCCGGGAGCCGCCACGTAGAGAGAATCGGCAGACACCGCGATCAATTCGCCGCCGAACGATTCCGTTGTCGCCTCTGGTCGAGGCGGCTTCACTTTCACCCACACCCAGCTGCCATAGACATGCGTCGGCATGTCCTCCGACGGCCTGCTCCATGCGGCAGGCTCATGTGTTGCGGCGCAGCCGCCGGACAGGAACAACGCGGCGGCGGCCGCCAGAAGCAGCGCACCGAGCCGCGCACCGAGACGTACACCGAGCGATGCCGAGCGCACATTATCGCGCATATTTGCTCCTCCAGAATTGCGCCTCGACGGCTCGTTCCGTCCGTGCGTACTCCGGTGCAAGGCGCCGCAGCGCGCTTGCCGGATCGAAGAGGATCTCCCCGAGCGCGAGCGGATTCTCTTCCGTCATCCAGGATTCACGCATCCATTCAAGATAATAGCCCCGGCTCTCCAGGAACAATCCGAAATTCTTTGCGCTGTCCGGCAGCTCGAATCTCATCGAGTATGAGTCGCCCGGTTTCGTGACGAGCGAGTTCGCGGGATCAGCGAGCATGTGGCGCGCGATGTCGTCGACGACGCCGTCTCTCGACACGCTCGCCGGTGCAATGCGTAGCGGCTCCATGGCGCCGGCTATGCGCGTCAGGTTCACATTGTCGATCCTCCAATAGCCTTTCGTCAGTTCGAGCCGGACGCGAACGGTGCGTTCCGCAGTGGGGGGAAGGGGAATGAGATGGATGTCCGTGGCAAGCGGACCGTATTCGAGCACCGAGCCGGCCTTCTTCCATCCCTCCGCGCTGTCCGCTACGAATACGTCGATGCCGCCGAGAAGCGATTCGAGCGCGTCCATCGGCTCGTTGGCCCCGCTGCGTTCCATCTCGGCAAACCACTGGCCGACATCCTTTCCCATGAACCCGAGCGTCTTGTAGAAGAGGAACGTCGTCATGAGGCTCTGCCTGCATCCGATGACGATGCCGCTCGTGTCGCCCGGAACGCTTTCAAATTCGAGTTCGATCGTTTCCTTTGCCGCGAGGTCCGTCGAATCCGCATGGCGCGTGCGTTCACGATTGTCGGCGGCGGAGATCGCGGCGAGACAATCGCCTTCCTCAGCAACGGCGCGAACCGGCGGGCGGAGGCCGTAGCATTCGCGGTACGCGCCCTTGTTATCCTTGTAGATCGATGAGCCTTCGTGTTTTGGTACCGCGAGCAGATTCACCGACCGGACGATGTGGGTTTCGAGCGCCTCGTTGCGCATTTCGATTGTCACATGCCGTGTATCGAGCGGTACATCGCCAAGGGCATCGCAATCCGTCGCCTCGAGCGACGGGGCGATGCTCGCCGAGAAGCCTTCGGCCCGCGGCCTCAGTGTGTCGATGTCCGATACATAGAAGGTCGGGCACGAACCGAAGCACGTTTTCGGCGACGTAATGCAGAACGCCGCCACCGCCCCAACCACATACGTGAAGATCGTTAGGGCGCTCTCGGTGTTCGAATAGGATAATTCGTTCGTTTCGATGATGAGCACGGAGTCGAGTCCGACCGAGAACGCGCCCGTGCCGATCGTGTCGCGTTTCGCGGAATAGAGCAGGCCCTTGCCCGCGATGCTGCGCGCGGCGCGGTCTGACGACCACGAGTCCAGGAGCGCCAGCGTCCCGTCCTTCATATGCAGCTTGATGTAGGGCGATGCTTTCTGCAATGCTGTCGATGCGGAATCGGAGGACTCGTTGAAGGACGACGGAGTATAAGTCCGGCGTTCGAGATTGTCGAAGGCGTGGCCGCAGCCTTCGACAAGCACGAACGCCGTCAGAATGAGGGGGAGCAGGAGCGATTGAAAGGACATCAATTTCCAATCATGTTGTTTATATTGTAGGGCGAAATGATATTTCGCCCCGTCGACCGATCGCACCCAGTTCGAACTGGGGCGGAACGCCGTTTCGCCCTACACGGTCATGCATACCCTGTCGTTATTTCACGAGCATCATCTTCATCGATTTCTCGACGTAATCCGTCTTCATCGTGCAGATGTACGTGCCCGACGAGACGGCCGCACCGTTATTGTCCGTGCCGTTCCATGAAACGGAATGCGAGCCGTTCGTGAATTCCTCATTGTTAACGAGCGTGCGCACTTCCTTACCGAGCACGTCGAATACCTTCACCGTTATCTTTTTCGTCAGGGGCAGGGTGAACGTGATCTGCGTCGACGGATTGAACGGATTCGGATAATTCTGGTGGAGCTGGTAGTCGTCCGGCGTAATGAGTGACAGCGGGTGCGCTTCGATAACGCCTGTCGTCGCGCTGCGTTCCAGGACCTGCAGCGTGTAGCGCTTCGGATTCATCACGTTGTACGACGTCTCATCATACGCGCTCTTTGACGCGTTCCAGGTGCGTTTGGTGATCGCGATGCTGTCGGCGGTGGACACGTTCCACGGCTGTATGCCGGTGATGATTTCTTCGCGTCCGTTATTGTCGATGTCCACTCCGCCGACGAATTTCGACGGGAAGAAGAGGTTCACAGTGCGCGAGGTCGTGTCGATCCTGCCGAGAGAATCGCGGATCGTGAGCGCCTGATAGATCGTCGAATCGCCCTTATAGAGGATGCTGGACTTCCAATTCGCCGGATTTTTCTTGTCGCCGCCCTGGAATTCGGCGGAGAGGATCGTCTGTCCGAGAGCCGCGACCGACGCGTAGATGTTCGGCTTTCCGTTGCCGTCCATGTCGCCGGAGCCGATGCCCCACACGGCGTACTTCGTGTATGGACTGAGATCGATCGCTGTTACATTCTTGGCGACATCGATCTCCGAGACGCTCTCGCCGCTGCCGTACGAGATCATGTGAATGAGCCCGAAGACGGTTGTATCACCTGTGGAGGTGGGGAAGTAGATTTCGTCGCGGCCGTCCTTGTCGATATCCGTCGTCGTCCCGCCGAAATATGCAACGGCATCGACGCCGGGCGAAAGGATCGCCGATTGTTTCAAATTCGTCGTATCGGCGATTGCATACGCATTGGCGCCGGTCGATCGGACGATGGTCACCGTTTTATTGATCCACGCCTGCATGATCACTTCTTTCGACGTGCCGCCGTTGAGATTGGCGACATTCATCGAGAATGCGCTGCCGCC
This sequence comes from Bacteroidota bacterium, assembly GCA_030824175.1. Lineage (GTDB taxonomy): Bacteria > Bacteroidota > Ignavibacteria > UBA10030 > UBA8401 > CAISDA01. The sequence continues at coordinate 9,121 of JAVBYH010000361.1, forward strand.
GGCCATGCCCCACGTGGCGAGCTCCGGCCGGGCCTTCATGAACTCCATCGTGAATCCGCTGAACCCGGGATCGTTCACGGTCCAGTCGCCGTCCGCGCCGATGATCATATATTTATTCTCCGCGGGAAGCGACCCGCGGTATGCGAGCACGAGCTCCTGCGCGCCGTCTCCGTCGACATCGGCGACTTCCATGTGCTCCGTGTAATTATTGCCGCCGGCGCTCCGTGTGAAATCCGGAACGTTGTTCGGACCGCAGAGTTGCGAGGCCTTCGTGCCGAAGTTGTTGCTGCCCTTCACACCGTCCCACTCGAACACGTAGACGCCGTTGTTATTGCTTTCAAAGATGACTTCCTTCTTCCCGTCGTTGTCGAGATCGCCGAAGAGCACATTGCGGGGACTGTTGTAGCCGCCGCCCATCGTCGGGGTCGTGTCGACCTTCGGGGATGTCCAGACGAGTTCAAGCGTGTTCGCCGTTGCGGAAGGAGTGAAGATACAGACGCGGCCCTTGTCGAAGTAATTCGTGGCAGCGATGAGCGTCTTGCCGTCGCCGGAAAGATCCTTCACGACAGCCACGCACCGGATGCTCGTCAGACCGCGGAGGATGGGATCGGTGAGCGGGTAGTTATAATAGCGGGTCGTCTTAATATTCGTTTGGGCCCATCCTGTGTTCATGATCATGCCGCATAATGCCGCCAACAGAAGAAGTCGTTTCATCGTGTCGCTCCTATATTTTTATGGGTAAATATTGTTAGTCGCAGTAAAACGTATCATGAAGTGTACGTATTAATTAAATGGTTTTCAATGGAGAAGAGAAAAGAAAACAAGATGAAGACAAAACTTTCCCTAATAAAACACATTTAAGTGAATTACTACTGCTCTGGCTGACTGAGGAAAAACTCAATCAAATATACACCCAAAGTCCTATTGGCGAACCATTTAAAAAAAATACTGAATGAAGCGAGAGGAAAACAGCATTTTCCCGTAGTCATTGAAAATAACACTGTTATGCATCTTCGAATGATACGATGTGTTTCCTCTTTTCCAAAACTATTAGGGACGCCAGTCATGGCGCGATGGCTGTTACAGCCGAAACGAATCCGTCTAGTAAGCATAAAATACTCTACATATCGGTAATAATATTGATTAATGTCAACAGTAAAAATGAATATACGACTTAATAGCACTAAATTCAAATTTTTGACCGATGTGGAAAATCTATATTTTCGCGTTACTCTGACATAGTCTTATAATAACCTTTCAATAAAATTAGTTAATTGTTTATGAGTTATTTGGCTTTATTCCGATTAATTTGCTTTTTATACAAATCTAACACATATTTTACCGCCAAAGTATACGATTGATGCAGGAGCATTATTCTCCACATACAACAAGAGGTATGGAGATACCGATATGTGTTCTAGAGTTAATTGCTCCATGTCAGTGCGAATCGACCCTATACAATTTGTATATTTCTGGTAAAATAATTAATTAATTATTACAAATATGAAGGAGGTATTATGAAGCATGTTTTTCACTTCTGCTCAATCGCACTTTTATTGACAGTGGCCGGTTGTGACAGAAATAACAATAACATTGTCAACGAAGAACCTAAGTCTCAGCAAATGCAACTTTCCATTGACAATTGTGGGGGTACCCTGGGAGGCTCTATTCCTCAATCGATAACAGCAGTGGAAGGAAAATATATCGTAACAGATTGGCGTGATTGGTCTGGTGCAAACCTCAGTCGCACTATCACGGAGGGTGATTGGATCGCTTCGGGGGCAGCATCAAATACTGCATTTGAAAAAAATGTATCAATAACTTCTTCCGATTGGCAATACGATGAGCATTATGACCCTTATGGTAGGTTTTATGTCACCGTGAGCGTGAATGGCGTTATCGTTATCGACCAACAAATTTATGGCACTTTTAATCCCAGCTATTCTGCTGATATTGTAG
>JAVBYH010000338.1 GCA_030824175.1 Bacteroidota bacterium
TGTTCGACGCTTCGGAACCGAAATACGATCCGATGGCGAATGAAAGGAACGGACGGATGTTCTCGTCGGGCTCGGGCGTGGGAACGTAATACCGGACTCCGATGAGCAGTGGTATCACCGCGCTGGCGTTCTCCGAAACGGCGGATGAGGTAACCGTCGTCATGGGCCCCGTCCACGGGAGCGTCGAATAATTCACTGTCGTTGTCGCTCGGGCCGAGAGGAGGCCGGCGGTGATCGACAGTGCCAGATATTCGCGCAGCCAGTACGTGTAGCCGAGTCCGCCTGTAAATCCGTTCGTTCCGGCTTCCGTTGTCACCCTGCCGTAATCGATCGTGTTCCCCACTTTTCCGCCTCCCCAGAACCCGACGTTAAGCTCAATTCCCGACCGGCCCTTCAGCATGAGATTGTCAGCCGGTGAAGATCCGGCCAGAAGCAGCAGCATCGTCAGCACGATCGGCATATTGCATACGGATTTCATCATTCACCCCCGTTAGTGGTTGTTCGTGAATCGATTTAAATGTCCGCTCCCTCCTCATTGTTCGCACCACACACGCGTCAAAGTAATGAGTTTTATAAGGAAATGCAATGACCGAATTGATCCGGCTGGGGTTCGGACCCGTACGGTCATACGTTCAGTCGTAAAAATTGCGAGAGATGGTGTGTCGACGGCATGGCGGCGATCGCACCGCGTTTCGTCGCCACGAGCGCCCCGACGGCGTTCGCCGTGCGGCAGATGCCGGTGAGCTCTTCCTTCGAGAGATCGTCGATCGGTGTGTGAAGCCGGATTAGTTCCGCAAGGAGTCCGGCGAGGAATCCATCGCCGCACCCGGTCGTGTCGACCGCATCGACGGTGAATCCCTTTACGCTTCCCGACGATGCATTCGTCGAGAACGTGCATCCTTTTTTATCATTGGTGATCACGACGAGTCTCGGCCCCATCGCAAGAAGCTTCCGCACGGCATCTCGCTCCGTCGCGGCACCGGTGAGGAGTTTCGCCTCGCCGATGTTGCAGCGGAGTATCGCCGCGTACCCGATCATGGCTCTGTACTGTTCTTTCGCTTCTCCCTTTTCCTTCCAGAGCGAGAGACGGACGTTCGGATCGAAACACACGAGCCGTTGTTTCCGCACCGCATGACGCGCGAGGGCGAATGCCGTCTTCCTCGTTCGCGGATGCAGCAGGAGGAACGGACCGATGTTGATGATCGTCGATCGGCAGACTGCGTCGAGGTCGATGTCTGTTGTCAGCAGGTGCTGGTCCGCCGGATCCTGCTCCCAGAATTCAAACTCCCGGCCGCCGGCCTCGGTGACGGCAACGAACGCCAGCCTCGTCTTATGTTTCGCATCGTCGTACAGCCACTGCGTTCCGACTCCGTATCCGGATAATTCACTCCGCAGGAACCGGCCAAACGAGTCCTTCCCGATTTTTCCAAGGAACGCCGTGCGTATGCCAAGCCGGGCAAGTCCGACGGCGACATTCGCGGGCGCACCGCCCGCAAGTTTCACGAAGCGCTCCGCGGATGAAAGGTCTTTCGTCGGCCTTTCTGATACGAGGTCGATCAGCACCTCACCGACCGATGTCACCTGGGGATCATTCATATTGGATTGGGTTCGATGATGCATTTGATCGTTAGTCCTTCTTGCTGATAGCGGAGAGCCTCTTGCACTCCGTCGAGCGGGAACCGCGTGACCGGGAATTCGTCGACACGAATGATGCCGCTCGAGAGGGCTTTGATCGCCCTGTCGAACGTGTGCGGATTCACATACGATCCGACGATCGTGAGTTCCCTGCCGTAGATGAGATGCGGCTCGATGGGGAACGTGCGGCCCAACGCGCAGACGCCGAAGTATTCAACTGTGCCTCCCCTTCGCACGAGCCCGAGCGCCTCTTCGGCCGTCGAGATCCTGCCCGCGCATTCGATGACGACATCGGCGCCGACGGCGGTCAGATCCCTGACGGCGTCACGGACGTTCTCCGTGAGCGGATTGAGCACATGCGTTGCGCCCAGATCCCGGGCGATCGCCCGTTTCTGTTCCAGCGGTTCGATCACAATGGTTTCGGCGGCGCCCGCGGCACGCGCCAGCTGCAACATCATCAAACCGATCGTGCCGGCCCCGATGATGACCACCGAATCGCCGACGACGATCTTCGCGCGGTCGATGCCGTGGAGCACGCATGAGACCGGCTCGATGAAGGCGCTCGACGCGAACGGGAAGTGCTTCGGGAGCGCATAGAGCTGCTGTTCGGGAACGATGCAGAATTCCGCCATGCCCCCGTCGATGTCCACGCCGAGCGCGCGCAGGTTCGAACAGAGGTGGACGAGTCCGCGTCGGCAATAGTAGCACGTGCCGCATGAAATGTTCGGATCGACGGCGACCGCATCTCCCTGGGCAAACCGTTTCACTCCGGGGCCGACATCCTCGACGTTGCCCGAAAATTCGTGGCCGAGCACGACCGGCGGCGAGGAACGGGATTCTCCGGCCACGATGTGTACATCCGTGCCGCATACGCCGCATGAATGCACGAGGACCAGGACCTCCCCCTTGGACAGCGACCGCACCGGCCGCTGAACGACGGAGAGGTGCCCCGCCTTTTCGAAGAGCGCCGCTTTCATACGTCCCCCTATTGTTTCTTGTCCGCTCCGCCTGCGAGTTGCGCTATACGTTCCTGAAGCAGTTCAGGCTCGTTCGTTGTGATGTACCCGAACCCCCGCACAAGAAGCCAGTCCATGTCCGGTGCGGTGTTCACGGTCCACGCATTCAGGACGATGCCGAGGTTCTTCGCACTCTCGATCCACTCGGGATGCGCTTTGAACACGCTGAGATGATAGTCGGCTCCGGTGATGCCGTCGGTCTTCAATTGTTCGGGCGTCCGGTCGCCCTGCAGATACTGCGTGCGGCATGAGGGATCCATCGCGATGATCTTTTTCAGCATGGCATGGTCGAAGCTGATGTAGACGACAATCTCCTGCGCGCGGAACTCCTCTACGAGACGCACGACCCGTTCCGCTATGGCCTGTCCGCGCTCCGTGCCCGCCTCCGACGGTTTGATCTCGCAGACGAGTGTCGTCGAATGCGCACCCTCCATCCCGGCGCGCAGGTATTCCCGCAATGTGGGCAGCTTCTCTCCGTTTGCGAGCGTGAACGCCGTGAGCCGCGCGTACGGTGTTGTTTCGATCGGGAGTGAATGATACGAGGGATCATGATTGACGACAAGCGAATCGTCGGCGGTCATGCGCACGTCGAATTCAGATCCCGCGCATCGGAGCGCTATCGCTTCTTTAAGTGCGGCCACCGAATTTTCGGGGTGCGCTTGTTTCTTCCATGCCCCCCGATGCGCCACGACAATTTTTCCGGCAGGCATCGTTCCAATCTTCACCCCGCTGCACACGCTTGTGATCTGGCCCGCGGGTCCGCCCGAGAAATAGACGAACGATACCCCGCCCCGGCTCACTCTGCCGGCACCGCTGATGCTCACAAAACTGTCGTAATACGGGAACTGCCGGCTGTCGATGTAAAGACTGTCGCCTTTCCATCGCGCCTGCACCGTGTAGGAGTTCGCAAGATTTTCGATCGTCACGAGCGAATCACCCGGCATGGCGCGCAGCGTGACCGCATACGCGCTCTCGCCTGTCATGCCTTCGCGGGGACCGCCTGTGACCTCGTAGCGTTCAGTGACCGCATATGTTCCGAACCGCGACTCGACGCTTCCGCCGATGACGTCCTTCTGTAGATTCTTCATGCAGCCGGCGAACAGCATCAGCATGCCAAGAGCTGTAGTTCTCATTACAACGATCATCGTTCACAATTCCTTATTTCACGTACACCATTGTCCGGCTCTGTGTAAACGGAGCGCCGCCATCGCGCGGGGTTACGGACAGCCTGAAGATATAAATGCCGCTCGAACGGATCGCAGCGTTGAATGTGACGTCATACGTACCGGCGCCATGCTCGCCATCCGCGAGCACCGCAACGACACGTCCGAGCACGTCGTAGACGCGCAGCGAGGCGGCCCCTTTGACGCCCCCGGGGATCGTATACCGTATCCTCGTTGACGGATTGAACGGGTTCGGATAATTTTGTTCGAGCGTATACCGGTCCGGTATCGGCGATCGTGTCCCGGCAACAGACGTCACGACGGGCGTGATCTCGACGCTGCTCCCGTCCGTGGGGATGCGGTCTGCAATGTCTCCTGATTCGAGCCAGCCGAGCCCCATGGTCTGGTCCTTCTGCATTCCCACCTTGATCTTCTTGCGTGTCACATCGACGCCGAATGTTTTAAAGTTGATCCGCACCCCGCCGTTCGTCCTGTTGAGCACCAATTGGAATGTATTCGTCGTATCGGCCTTCCGGGCGAATGTGCCGACGTTCAACCACGAGAGCACGAACTGATCCCCGATCGTGGCGTACACGATCCTCCCCCCGCCGTAACTGTCCTTCCGGTTAAGGTTGAAATCGTTGTATGCGACGGCGATCGAATGCGGGAAGAGCGCATTGCCAGGCCACACGACCGATGAGCTGAACTCGCCGAATTCCTCGACCGACGCCGCGCCGCTCGAACCGACATTCAACGCCTTCTGCGTGAAGCTGACGAGGCCGTTGATGCCCACGTAGACCGAGTTGTATTTCTGGCCGTAGAATGTGAAGTCGAAACCCAGGGGGATGGCGCTCGATGTATACCCGTCGTCGAGCGACGAATCGAGGCCCGCCCCGGCGTTCATCCAATTTGTGATCTCCGTGCCGGACGATGCGACGTCGATCCAGGAATACGCGGCTTTCGCGGCGGCATAGTCCGATTTAACCTCCACGTTTGTGATGATCTTCACATCGAAACTGATCGAATCGCCCCCCGCCGTTCCGATATTCGAGATGCTCAGCCCGCCCGCCATCCCGTCCGAGAGGAAGCTCGGGGGATTTGTCGTGTCGTCGATCGCTGTGCGCCCCGAATCGCTGCTGAAGTTCGCGGCGGACGGTTTCCCGTTCACCGTGAGCGTTCCGCCGGGGCGATAGACGTAAACCTCGTCGGGCGGTCCGGAGGCGTTGCCCCGCACCCTGTCGTTCACACGGTAGACGATCAATCCGTCCGCGGGGAGGAGCGATTCATAGAATCCCTTCTTTTTCCTGTACTCGACGAGGAAATATTCGCGGGTGCTCCGCGGCGAGGCGATCTTGTAGATGTTCCTCGTCTGCGACGTCGACACGTTCACCCAATACGTGCCGGAGGCGGAGATCACGGGAAGCGACGCGATCCATTTTCCGTACTTGAATTTCAGATAATTCGTCATGTGGGCACTGCCGCTGCACATGATGTCCCACGAGCCGCACGGACTGATGGCTTTGTTTGTGTACCGGTAGAGGTCGGGCATGCCGATGCTATGCCCGAGCTCATGACAGAGCACGCCGACGGCGAACGATTTTTCAAGTTGAAAGTTGTATGTAATGACGGTTTTGCCGTTGATGATGAATGCGGGCGATCCGGACAGGCCCGACATGTGCGGCCACAGGAGATCGGCCCACCCCGCGGCGCTGCCGGAGACGATGAAAATGACATTGTCCACCCTGCCGTCGCCGTTGCCGTCGAGCGGAAGGGACGAGGGTATCTGCGGCAGCACGGATGTCAGCGCCCGGCGCAAGAGCCCGTTCTCGCGTGCGCTCTGGTCGTTGATATACCCTGTGGGATTGGCGACGGAATCGTACTTCAGAAAATATTTCCGCGGCTGACTGTCTTCATACGAGACGATCGCGTTCCCCGCTGCCTGGACGAGGGAGCTCGAGACGTCCATCTGATTCCATGAGACCTCGCCGTAGTAATGCTTCAGGGACGGTCCTGCGATGGAATTGAGTTTCTGATCGTACTCGCTGACGGTGCCCTTGAATTCGAGCTCATCCTTGAAGCGGATGAAGACGACGAGATTGTATTTCGCACCGGCCGCTCCGGTCTTCGAGAGGTGCGACGCGTATCTCGCCTCGGCAAGTTCCCGTTGAGGGAGTGTTTCGGGAAAGACATTGACGCCGCAGACGAGACCGGCCGCTGCCGGGTCGGACTTGCCGACGATATGAAGAGACGGAAGCAGCACGCCGTTTCCGAGGACCGCATACACATAATACCGCGATACAGGATCACGAACGATCGTAAAATTGTCCTTGTCGTGCACCCAGTTGTAAAATTCGTCGCCGCTGGCGAACACATGGAGCACCGTTCCGTCCGGTTGCTCCAATTCGATCGGAACGAACGTTAACGGGGCGGAGTACACCATGGACGCCGAGATAAGTACCGCGAAGCATAGTGTGTACACACGTGCAAGCATCTGTTTAGGCACGGCATTCTCCCTTGATAGCAGGAACAGGACTACCGTAGAAAAGTAGATATTCAGGACGGGAAAAGCAACCGAAGAATTGGCCCGGTGCGCACAGGCCCGGCGGCATATTACGTGTCGAGCCACCGTTTGAACGCTCCGGAGCGTTCTACGCTCACGAGCGCCTCGACACCCGCGGGCTCTGCCGGGTGAAGTTCTATCTTGATCCTTGATCTCGAGTACGGGACCATGCTCCGGATCGCGTCGAACGACACGATCATCTTCCGGTTGATGCGGAAGAATGCTGAGGGGTCCATGATCGGTTCGAGCGCGTCGAGCGTAAAATCCACGGGATACACCTTGTTCTCGTTCGTCGTGAGGAAGACGCTCTTCTCCATAGCGAAGAAGTATGCGATCTCCTCCGCCTGCACTTTGCGTATCCGGCCGGCGAACTGCACGAGGAACCGCTTCTTATAGCCGTCGTCCTTGTCGCGTATTGTGCGTATCACCTCCTCCATGTCCAGACGGGTGGAGGCGGTGACGGTGCGGAATTTGCGCAGACTCGCGCGAAGCTCCTCCGCACGAATCGGTTTCAGCAGGTAATCGATGCTGTTCACCTTGAACGCGCGTATCGCGTACTGATCGTACGCTGTGGTGAAGATGATGGGAGAGGCGACGTCGAGCGCGTCGAAGATCGAGAAGCTCAAACCGTCGGAGAGGTAAATATCCAGGAAGATCAGGTCGGGCGTGTACGCGCGCAGCCAAGCAACGGACTGCTCCACCGAGACGAGGCGCGCGGCGACGGTGATCGACGGATCGATCTCCTTCAGGAGTTCTTCAAGCCGGTCGGCGGCGAGACGCTCGTCCTCGATGATGGCGACAGTCATATTATTGTGCGATAATGAGAGGCAGTGATGCGATAAATTGATTGTTGACGATGTCGAACCGCGGTTCGTCCGCTTCCAGGAACGCGTAGCGCTTACGGAGATTCGACAGTCCGACTCCCGTCGAGTCGCGTTTCCCATGCTTCGGCTGGAAGTTGTTCGTGACCGTAAGCCACCCGTCCGCGCTTTCGATGCGGATGGACAACGGCGCATCCTCGGAGACGCAGTTGTGCTTGAAAGCGTTCTCGAGCACCGTCTGGAGCGACAGCGGAGGAACGAGCCGGTCGAGATGCTCGCCCGCGATCCGGACATCGACGGTGACCGAATGTTCGAACCGGATGTCCAGAAGATAGAGATACGACCGCGCGAATTCAAGCTCCCTCGAAAGCTCCACGACCGGCAGTTCGATCACTTCAAGCGTGTACCGGTACACCGACGCGAACGCGTCGATGAAGCGTTCCGCCCGCTCCGCATCCTTCCGCAGCAGGGACGAGAGCACGTTGAGACTGTTGAACATGAAGTGCGGGTCCAATTGCGTCTTCAACACTTCAAACCTGATCCGCGAATTCTCGCGCTCCAACGCCTCGGCTTTCTCTCTCGCTTCACGCGTCCGCGTGTGCGACAGGACCGCCTCGACAACCGCGATGACGATAAGGTTCACCACCACCGTGATGACAGCGTTGCCGATGATGTTCTTCCAGAGCCCGTCCCTGTACGGGGCGAGCTGCTGGACGAGCACGGTGATCGCCGCACCGAATACGGCGCCGATCGCCGCGGCGGAGACCACTTCAACCGAGAGACGCGCGGCGAACCGCGTCTCCCACTCGAGAGACCGGTCGAGCCTGTGCACGAGCGCCTCGTCCGCCATGATGATGGCAAGAGCCGCGGGAGCGCTCATCACCGTGCCGAAGGCGAGGCGGAACAGGAACGCGGCGATGCCGCCCAGTGCGATGTATCCCGTGGCGTTGTTATACAGGATGATCGCCGTCTGAACGGCCGCCGCAAAGGCGATAATATGGAAAATGTATCGGCGTGTAAAGGACATAAGAATGGTGATAATGTAAGAAAATCCCGCGAAAAATGCTTAAAAGGTCCACGTCACGCCGGCCGCGGCCGAGACATAGCGCAGGTCGATGTCCGTCGTGTTGGGGCCGACAGTAACGGAGCGCGACAGGGAGCTGTAGCGGACGCCCGGGGTGAGATGAACGCGGCCGCTCAGCGGTATGTCGATGCCGCCCTCAACCTGCCAGCCAAGGCCGTGTTTCGAGTCTGTAATGATGTCGCCTTCTGTGTCTTCGATCTCGATGTGATTGTAGATGCCCCCCGCCTTCAGCACATAGCTCAGCGTCGAGATGCCGAGCGGATGAACGAATTGCAGGCCGAACGTATATCCGGTTTCCTCGAAATCCATCTCCGCTCCCGCGAATGAGACCTCGACGGGAAATTTATTCCATCCCCAGCCGGCATACGCCGCGAGGTGAGGCATGAACCGGTATGCGAATTTTCCTTCGAAGCCGAGACCGGTGCCCGCATCCGCGTCTCCAAGTGTTCCGGATGCGAACGAGACGCCCGTGCGGAACTCGAAGCTCAACGGGCCCGAGTCGGCGCCGGCTGTGGTTGTGTGCTTGTCCTGCGCCGAGAGTGAGACTGTCATGGTCAGGAGGAGTGCGATGATAATCGTCTGTTTCATTGTCGTTCCTTATTCTGTTGTTGTATTGTTGTATGTGTTGGGATGTCATGCAGCGTTCACGCACAAAAATACATCCGCGGGGAGGAAAATAAAAATGAAAGGCGACGAATGCGTTTTGGGGGCGGATGAACCGGTATCAGGCGGGATGAAAGCGGCCGCAGATTGCGTGCATTCCTTGTTTCTCAGGTTATATTTCGTTTAATTTATCAAACACACAAAATTACTCACAGCGTCCGATACCAGAATGATATCCTCAAAAACGTTCTTCTTCCTCGCCGCCGTGGCGGCCTGCCTGATGGCACCGCACATGCGCGCACAATCCACCGTCTCCCCCGTCGAGAAGGCGCTCGCGTTCTCTCAGAAACAGCTCAAGGCCACCGTGCTGTCGATGCCCGATATGCTGAAGCTCCCGCGCAGCACGAAATCCAACGGTTCGTGGGACACGGTGCCGCCCGAGGATTGGACGAGCGGATTCTTCCCGGGCTGCCTGTGGAAGATGTACGAAGTGTCGAAGGACACGTTCTTTCTCGGGGCGGCACAGCGGTGGACTGAGGTGCTCGAGGCGCAGCAGTACAACCTGACGACGCACGATCTCGGCTTCATGCTCAACGACAGCTACGGCGAGGGCAACCGCCTCGTGCCGAACGAACATTACAAGCGCGTACTGCTGCAGACCGCGCAGACACTCGCCTCGCGCTTCAATCCCCGCGTCGGCTGCACGCTGTCGTGGTCGTTCGGACGGTGGCAGTTCCCCGTCATCATAGACAACATGATGAACCTCGAATTGCTCTTCTGGGCTGCGAAAAACGGAGGGGATCCGAAACTGGCGGAGATGGCCGTGTCGCACGGATTGAGGACGATGACAACGCATGTGCGCGCCGACGGCAGCACATATCATTTGGTTGATTTCGACACGCTCACGGGGAATGTGTTGAAGAAACAGACCGTGCAGGGATTCGCGGACGAATCCGCGTGGGCGCGCGGACAGGCATGGGCCGTGTACGGCTTCACGGCAGCGTATCGTGAAAGCAGGGATGTACGATTCCTCGCAACGGCCGAGCGGACGGCCGATTTCTTCATTAAACACCTTCCCGCCGATCATGTGCCGTACTGGGATTTCCGATCGACCGCCATACCCAACGATCACCGGGATGTATCGGCGGCCGCGATCGCCTCGAGCGCCTTGTTCGAACTCTGCACGCTCACCACGGACACCAAGCGCGCCTCCGCGTATCTCGCGGCGGCGAAGAACATGCTCTTCGCGCTTTGTGTGCCGCCGTATCTTGCCGAAGGCACCGCGTCCAAGGCGATGCTTAACCACGCCGTCGGACACAAACCGGGGGGCACGGAGATCGACGTCTCGATCATCTACGCCGATTATTACTTCCTCGAGGCGATCAATAGGTTCAAGGCATCTCAGACGGCACGATAGGACGCGCCGCCATACTCAGTGCGCCGCGGCCGATGCTGCAAGCGGCGCCGTCTGCTCCCACCACCGCGCGGTTGTCGTCGAGTCGGTGATCGGCATTTTCGCGCCGATCATCGGATGAAGCACCTTCACTCCACGGCGGCTGCTCTCCGCCGTGACTCGATTTATCGGTTCGTCCCATGCATGGAAAGCGAGCGTGAACTTGCCCCAGTGCACAGGGACGAACGCCCTGGCCCGCACATCCTGCGCCGCGCGGACGGTCTCCTCGGGATTCATGTGGATGTATTTCCACGCCTCGTTGAACTGGCCGCATTCGATCACTGCGAGATCGAACGGACCGAACCTGTTCCCTATCTCCGCGAAGTGGGGACCGTAGCCCCCGTCGCCGCTGATGAAGATCTTCTTCGACGGCGTGCGCAGCACGAACGACGCCCAGAGCGTCTTGTTCCGCGTGAAGCTGCGGCCTGAAAAATGTCTTGCCGTCGTCACATCCACGAAGAATCCGTCATGCAGGTCCACCGCCTCATTCCAATCCTTCTCCGCAATAAAGTCCGGATCGAAACCCCATTCTTCGAGATGCGAACCGACCCCGAGCCCCGTGACGATACGCTTGATGCGCGGGCGCAGTTGCGTGAGCGTCTCATAATCCAGATGGTCCCAATGATCATGTGTGATGAGGAGCAGATCGATCTCGGGGATGTCGGCGGGCGTGTATGCATCGCTGCCGGGATAACTCTTGTTCGTGAACGACACCGGCGAGGCGCTGCCGCTCAGCACCGGAT
>JAVBYH010000199.1 GCA_030824175.1 Bacteroidota bacterium
CAATTTTATCCACTTATTCTACTACCATCGAAACAGTTGTGCAAACAGTTGTGCTATCCCGATCAATGTATCTCATCGTCGACTCGCCCGGTTTCAGGCCTGGATCTGCATCTGCAGTTCCTGCCCGAGCTTCAGTATGAAATCGCGATCCCTCCGGGCGTTGTCGAGAACCGCCTCGAGGTTGAAATCGGAAGGGTGCTCTACTACACAGTCCTTCGTAAACTCGATGCACAGGTATCCGCTGAACCCCTTCTGGGAGATGGCCCGGGTCAACAGTCTGTAATCCAGGTCAGAATTTTCGAGAATATCCATTGCATCTCCTTTGAGTCCCTGGTAATGGACGTGGATTACGTCTTCGGCGACGTGTTCGTAGTCCTTCATCGCCTGTTTCGTGCTCCGCAGATCGAAGGGCTGGAAACAGATCTTGAATCTGTCACTCCCTACATCCTTCATGAACCGCCGGCAGGAAGCAACTGTATCGAACAACGTATTCGGATGAGTCTCGCCCGTGATCGTCAGACCAAGGGCTTCTGCGCGGCTCGTCATGTACCTCATAGCCTCAACGGACAGCTCGTACTCCCTCGCAGTAATGAGAGCGGAGTCCCGGGAGCCAACGAAGATCTTCACGATGTTCGCCCCCGCCAACTTTGCATGGTTAAGGAGCCTGCTGATCCTCTCGCCTTCCCGCCGACGCTCTTCCCCTTCGAAATGCAACTGAGGATAGAGTCCGACGATGGGGAATGACAGTCCAAGGGAGGCGCCGGATTCGCGGATCGCATCGATCTGCGATTCGTTTTCCCGGGAGATATGATGCTGCCAGATCTCGACGAAACGAAATCCGGCGTGAGCGATGGGTGCAAGAAGCCGCTCGAGTTTATGGAAGGGGATCTTCTCTTTCGTCCATCGATGTGGGTCGAGGGCGATCGAGTTCAGCGTTACGGTCACCATTCAGCATTCAGTTCCTTTGCATTCACGAAGTCTTTATTTGGCGACACGCCTGCAGGTTCTCAGCGACCGGGCATTCGGCGTTCGTACAGTATACGAAATTCCATCCACATCCACTTCGATGAAATTCGTCCGGCTGTTCAACGTCAGTTCGAATTCGGGCAGGCGGATATACGTTCCGCCGGACAGGGCCAGTTTCCGGATCCGGCCAGCCGCATCACGGCGCACAAGACAGAAGTTGCCGTCGGTCTCCAGGGCCCACTCCGGAACTCTGACGCGGGCCGGCGGTTGATCGCGCGGCGTGACGTTGTCCACGGCAACGATGAAGTCGGTGCCGCCGTCATTCATGTCTACAGCCAGCGCTGCGTCCATGTCTGACGATTCGGTGCGGTTGATTAGCAACAGTGGTGTCCGCCGCAAACGTTCGATACCGCTTGCGCGCTCGAACACTTCCCACACTCCCACGAACGCCGTGGCCAGGGGAGCCGGGCCCCGATGCCGCAGGAGCACACTGGGTAGCCAATCGGAGACGGTCCACGATTCCGCCCGGGCGATCTCAACATTGCTGGAAGCATCCACATACTCCAGATGCACTTGTTGGCCTGGGGGCAGGAAGCCGAGCTGATCTTTGATGTTCCACACAACCCGCCGGTTTGCAGCCGGATTGTCGTCGTAGTGAAATGCCCGCATTTCCGTGCTGAAGCCGAAATCAGGTTGCGGTTTGAGATTCAGTCCCTGTGTTGTCACATCGCCGAAGTAACCGTGTGTGAATTTTGCGTGATCCGATCCGCCGCGCACTCTAAAAATGTCCAGCACGTAGAAATCCTCATCGTGACGATCGATGAGAAACACGCTTCGATCGTACTGCTGCAGGTCGAGCGATCGATAGAGGTGCTTCCCACCAACGCGGATCCCCTGCACCTGCTGTCCCGGCATCCAGGAGATTGTTTTGCCGGCGACTCGGTTCTTGAGCGGGTTCAACTGTTCGGCGAGCGGCGCGCTTTCCCGTTCGCCGGCTCCCGGCACCTGATCCAGGCCGTTTACGACGACTGTGTTATGCGAGGCTGTTTTGCGGTACCACAGCGCCTTGGGGGAATACCATCCGCCGAATTGCACGGGCGGATAGCCAAAACCGGACAACAGGTCCAATCCCCTGGCAAACAGGCCGATGTTCATGGCATCGGCTTGGCTGTGATTGCCGCCGATATCGTAGTCGATCCACACGGCACGACGCGAGTTCCCTGTTCCGGAAACGAGCATCGCCAGGCACCACCGCTCCTTATTGAACGAAGCGGTCCGTATCTCGGCACCGTACTGTGCTATGACCGTATCGACCCGGGCTTCGAACGATGTTGGATCATCCTCAAGGATGTCATAGGGGAGCCCGGCGCTTGTGGACCCGTTTTCCCTGTACAGTATCTGTATGTATACCGGATCGCGTGTGATCCTGTACAGCTGCCAGAACAGTGATTGCGTGGATGTGAATGCGTAGGGAGTCTCGAGTGAAACAGGGTCCCTGGCGAACGATACACCGGCATAGTGTTCGGCTTTTTGTCCGAAACCGCCGGCGTCGCCTATCTTCGGATAGTAGGAGGCGTTGAACCAGGTGTCCACGTGAAAGCGAAATGTCTTTTTCAGATTCGGGTGACGCTTGACAAGCGACTCGAGGTAGTTCGGCTCCACGCGGCTGTACAACGACAGGAATCGCGCCAGGCTGTTCGACACAGTGGTGCTGTACCCGGACAGACCTTTTTCGCCGCTCAGACCGTCGACTGCCGTGGCCTTGCGTACAAGGGCATCGATCCGAGCCTGCACGGGAACGCGGCTTCGGGGCCAGTCCCGCACCGTCTCGATGATGGCGAACAGGGCTTCCGTATGCGGAAAATTGCTTTCGACTTTGCGGCGATTCTGCAGGACATCCTCCATGAGGCCCCGTTCGATATTCCGCCGTATGCGGGCGATAGAGGACGCGGCCTTCGCAGTCTTGTCTGTGTTCGTCTTCCTTTGAATGAATGACACAAGGTGCTGATCGTTTGTCATTGCCTCGTAGATCATATCGTAGGCAAGGACAAGTTCTCGTGTCTCTTCGCAGGCATCGTGCCACAGTGAAACATATCCGTGACCGATGATCGGATCCCGGCCTTCATAGGACATTCCCTGTGTGCCGTAATCAAACTGCGGGTACACATCAGCGATCCGGTTGAGCAGAATTGCAGCCTTCCGCGCGTACCTCTTGTCGCCGGTGATCACATAGGCTGTGGACAGCGCTCGCACACCAGGCACGACCACACGCTTCCATTGACCCTTAACAAGATAATAGCCGATGAACCTCCAGCAATAGCCGCCGTCGACGTATCCTTCGCCGTCGTCGACGCCGAAGCGATGGAGAGAATCCTGAGGGTCGGGATGGTCTGCGTTGTACAGCAGCGACCGGTTGGCGAGATGCGGATTGAAGATGCCGCGAGCATCGAGTCCGGACTGATAGAATTTCTTAAAATCGTTCTTTGGAAAATATTCCTGGCAGGTCGGACATTGCACCTTCCACGGGTTTTCAAATGGTGCGATCTTCCAGTTGTACATTGTCACCGAGGCTTTGCACGATGGACAAAAGCCGTTTGACCATACCATCCAGGAACGGGTAATTGTGGTGGGCACCATGAGTTCCCATATCGCATCGTCCGACATCTGCAGCCACGGTTCCGCCGCCGTGATCGCGTTCTTCTTCGCCTCCATCGCCCAAGGCACGGTGTTGGCATTCCGTTGAATCGTCTGCAGCACCTCCGGGGGATAAAAGACGGATCGTTGTTTTGCGGCAGCACTGGAGATGCAGACGAGGGACAGTACTGCCACTCCAATTACAAGTCTTACCATGGAAATCTCCGTTGAGAACGGCGATGAAAATAATAGGAGGAATTCGGAAAGCATTCATTTTTTTAATATAACATAATTGGATCACTTTTTTAGGACGGATCAATACAATGATCCCATTTTAATAAATTGGAATATCTCTCAACGGATGAGCGACAGTTTTTTAACTTCGGTAAAGGTTCCAGCCTGCAGCCGATAGAAATATTCTCCGCTCGGAAATCCATCCGCATTCCATCGCCGTGTGTGTCTACCCGCAGTCATTTCTTCCGACACGAGCGTCGCGACCTCTCGTCCCATGACATCGAACACACAGAGCGTAACGAACGACCTCGTCGGGAGGCTAAAGGAGATCGTCGTCGACGGGTTGAACGGGTTCGGATAGTTCTGCCTGAGCCGGAACTCTCCCGGTCCCGGGGATGCCTGAACGGCATTGATGATCATGAATCGCATCGAATTTATATTGAATCCGCCTGTGACCGCGGTGATGCGCAGGGTATGCGTGCCGGAGGGAAGCGTGATCGCCTGGTTCACGGATTGCCACGTCTGCCATCCGCCGGTGACCGGCAGGTCGAACGTCGCAAGGACCGTTCCGTCGCAGGAGAAGGCGATGCGTCCGGCCGTCGAGAGCGAAGCGATACGGAATGTGGCACTGTTGACCGTTGCGGTGACGTTCACACTGTATTCCATCCAGTCACCCGAGTCGATCCACCCGACGTTCATGCCGCCGCCGTTGTCGGTCGTCGTCTCGGTCTGCACGCCGCTCATCGATGTGTAGTTCTCGGCTTCGATGATCCCGGGTATGAGCAGCCCCTGCGTCCCCGGATTGTACACATCGACCGGGCCGAAGGATTGGAGCACGCCCCCGTCGGCCGAGGTTAGGCCGATGCCCGCATACTGCAGCCGCACGGAGTCCCCCGAAGCGATCGCCGTTCCAAGAGAGAGGATGATGTTCTTCGCATCCGCAGGGTCGATGGCTGCCGAGTTG
Organism: Bacteroidota bacterium; assembly: GCA_030824175.1. GTDB lineage: Bacteria > Bacteroidota > Ignavibacteria > UBA10030 > UBA8401 > CAISDA01. The sequence continues at coordinate 4,799 of JAVBYH010000199.1, forward strand.
ACCGCGGGTGCACCGGCGCCCGCACGCACGGAGAAATTCGATGCGGAAGGACCGGCCGCGCCGATCGCTTTGGTGAAGGACACGACGAGCGAACGGCCGTCGGGCGCCACCCTGGATGCATAGTAGACCGGAGCCGAACCGGCGGTGGAATTCGCAAGCGAGGTGATCCCGTACCCGTACGCGAAGAGCGGGTCGTACTCCGCATCGCCCACGTTCATCGACAACTGGTCGTTCGACCGGGGCCATGAATGCGAGAGCACTCCCTGCGGCTGATAGTCGCCGAGGAGGACATCGGCGATGCCGCCGCCCTCTGAGCCGGGCAGCCACGCCGCAATGACGGCATCGGTGTAGGGAAGGATCGGCGTGAGCACCATCGGACGACCGGAGATCAGCACGACGATCGTCTTGAGTCCGGCGGCCTTCACTTTCTGGACGATGTCGATGTCCTCCTGTGCCAGCGCCAGACCCGTGCGGTCACCGCCGCTTTCGGCGTACGGTGTCTCGCCGATGACGACGACCGCCGCATCATACCCGGAGGCGGTAGATGCCGTGCGGTCGTACACCACGTTCGCCGTCCCGGCGGCCTGCTGCAGGGCCGCCGTCACCGTTGTGCCGGTGGTGATCGCCCCGGTCGATCCCTGCCAGGTGATCGTCCATCCTCCGCATTGCATCCCGAGATCGTTCCCGCTTCTGCCGGCGACGAGGATCTTCATGCCGGTCTTCGCAAGCGGAAGGATGCCGTCCTTCTTCTTCAGGAGGACGAGCGACTTCCGCACACTCTCGCGCGCCACGGCGCGATGCGACGCCGATCCGACATTCCCGAGCTCCGTTCGGTTCGCATACGGATGCTCGAACAATCCCAGCTTGAACTTCTGCCTGAGGATGCGCGCAACCGCGTCGTCGATGCGGCTCAGTGGCACCTCGCCGGCAGACACAAGGCTCGTCAGCGTCGTGTAGAACAACTGATACCGGTCGGGCAGCATGATCATGTCGAGGCCGGCATTGATGGATGTCTTCACGTTGTCGCGGAACACACCCGAGATCTGATCGATGGCTGCATAGTCGGAGATGAGGAAGCCGCTGAACCCGAGCTCGCCTTTGAGCACCGTCGTCAGCAGATACGTGTGTGCGTGCATCTTGACGCCGTTCCAGCTGCTGTACGACGGCATGATCGTGCCGACGCCCTGCTTCACGGCCTCGATATAGCCCGGCAAGTGGATGCTCCGCAATTGCGCCTCGGTCATGACGGCGTTGCCTTCGTTCACGCCGTTGGCCGTCCCGCCGTCCGCAATGTAGTGCTTGGCGCAGGCCAGTGTGCGTGTTGTCGAGTCCGTTCCCTGAAATCCGATGACCGACGCCCGCGCCATCATGACCGCAAGCTCCGGTGTCTCGCCGAAGCCTTCGTACGTGCGGCCCCACCGCAGGTCTCTCGGCACGGCGATGCAGGGTGCGAACGTCCAGTTGATGCCGGTGGCGGCAACCTCCAGGGCGACGACGCTGTCCGCACGGCGCACGAGCGCTTCGTCACGCGTACAGCCCATGCCGATGTTGTGTGGGAAGATGGTCGCCCCGACGACATTGTTGTGGCCGTGCACGGCGTCGATGCCGTAGAGGAGCGGGATCTTCAGACGGCTCTTCAGCGCGTACGATTGGAAATCGTCGTACATGTCGGCCCAGGACGCCGGCGTGTTCGGCGTCGGCGCCGATCCTCCGCCGCTCAGGAGCGAACCCATGCCGTAGGCGGTGATGTCCGTTTTTTTCGCGACGACATATTGCCGTTCCACCTGCATCATCTGGCCGATCTTCTCCGGAAGCGTCATCCTCGAGAGCAGGTCCTTCACACGCGCATCGACGGAGGCGGTGGAGTCGAGATAGACCTGCGCCTGCGTCAGTGTGTGAATGAGGCAACATAGGATTGAAATAAGGACAGCTCGTCGCATGGCATCTCCGAATAGTGTGTGTATTAATATCGCATACAACGGCTGAGGAATCAAGCGAAGGCCTGACCGCTGAATGTTTCGCGCCGAGCGTGTACAAAGAAGCGCCATCCGGACCCGTGGCGATGAACACGAGTGATCCGGACGGCGATTCATGACACGCTCTTGCCGTCTGACGACCAACCTGGGAGGACCTGATGCTATTTCACCATCACCATCCTCCTGATCGCGACGAAGCGTCCGCCACGGGCGTCTCTTGCGTCGATACGATAGAAGTAGATGCCGCTGCTGCGGTGCGACATGTCGACGATGATGCTGTGCATCCCCGCGTTCAGCCCCCCGAGATTCAATTGTTCGACGACCTGCCCGAGCACGTTATAGATGTCGATCCGTACGGCACTGTTCACCTTCAGGCCGAATTGTATCGTCGTCGACGGATTGAAGGGATTCGGGAAATTCTGCTCGAGCGAGAAGGATGCCGGCGTCGCCTCCGTTGCGCCGCCGACGCCGGTCACGAACACGCCGGCCTCGGCGGCCGACTTGACCTGCTCGATGTTGCCCGCATAATCCATGGCAAGGCTGAAGAACTTGTACCTCGTTCCAAGGACGCCGGTGAATTGCGACGATGTGTCCGTTTGGTTCGTGAGCCAGGGAGTGAATGCGCTGTCGTTCTTCGACACGTAGATGGAGTACGACCGGACACCCGATCCGTTCGGGTCGTCCTGCCCGGTCCAGCTCACCGTGATAGGACCGGTCCCTGCCTGGGCCGGAAGGGCCAGCGCGCGGCTCACCGGAATGCCCGCGTCGATCGTATTGAAGAGCGGCGGGGTGTCGATCGGCTCGTTCGCATCGAAAATGATCTTCGCCTTGGGTGCGACGATGTCGCGGGTCTTTGCGGTGACCTTCGGTTTGATCGTATAGCTCACCGCCCCTTCACCGTGATGCTGGGCATCGTTCACGGGAAGCATGCCTATCAGCGGATCGGCCGGCAGGTCACCCGTGGCGGGATCGACGGCCTTGAACGTCCAGAAGACCTTGTTCTGATCGACATTGACGCCGGCGGTGACGTCGACATACACGCCGAGCGAATCGCGGCAGTCAAGGCGCTGCGAATAATAGGACCGCCCGGCGGCTCCATTGAATGTCATTCCGGCAAAATCGAACGTCGTGAGCCGGAACGTGTTCGCATTCACCGTCGTGTCGAGATTCATCGTCACGCTGATGGACTGGGCCGGCGCGTTCGCCTTGGCCGGATCGTTTTCGAACCGCACTGTGTATTGAAGTGTCTGGCTCACGGAGACCCAGCGCTCGTCGCCGAAGCCGGCGGGGCCGACGAGATCGTTCGGATCGAGCGACGTGACGCCGTCTGCCGCATACCCCGACGAGTTCTTGTACTTGTTGAAGAAGTCGTTGAGCGACTTGAAGAACTTCGCGAGCTTATAGAGGCCGCCGGCGCTCGGCTTCATGACCGTCGATGCTTCCGCTCCGGCGGTGGCGACACCGCCGAGATCGCTGGCGATGTCCATATTTCTGTTGCGATTGTTCCATGCCTCGCACACGCCGGGGTCGTCGGAGGGACAGCCGCCTTCCCTGACCGTGACGGGCGCTCCTTTATACGAGATGTCTCCCGTCGACGATACAGTCAGGGGCGAGATCCACCGCTGGTTCACCCCTTCGCGCAATGCGACGACAAGGAGCGAATCGAATGTGCGCCGGTCGAGTACGAATCCGTCGGCCGTGAAGACGTACCGACCCGCCTCGGTCGGTTCCACAAGGAGCCGGATCATCTTCGTCTGCCGCGGGGCGAGGTTGTAGAGGTACACGGAGAACATCCTGAAGCCGTTCTCGTCAACGAGACTGTCCGCGCTCCATATGCGGGGCGTGGAGCTGGCGAACGACTGGTCCGTTTCGGTCCAGATGTTCATCTCCTTGCGTACGCGGAAATGGACGAGGGCCCTCTGGACGTTCATGTTTGTCGGATTGTAGGCCACAATGTAGAGCGGAACCGCGGAATTGATACGCAACCTGTTCGGACCGGCGAAGGCGAGCATCAATTGCGACGGGTCTCCGGGCTCGAGCGTCATCGCGTCCGCGAGCACGCTCTCCTGTCCGTCGGGATTGACGACAGCCATCGCGTATTTTCCCGGCGTCATCCCTGCTGTGGCGAAGCGCGCGTTCATCTGCGTGCTGCTCACGACGAGGTTTGAATTATCGGACACCGTCGGCGAGCCGGCGCGGCGAAGCTGCGCGATCGCACCAGGTTTAAATTTCGCACCGTTGATCTTCACCGTCACCTCGCCTCCGATCCCTGCGACGGACGATTGGACGCTGTCGATGCGGAACTGCATTGTTCGCGCAATAATGGAACACGCCAGCGGATCGCCCGACATTTCCTCGCCGCGGACGAGGACGTAATAGACGCCCGCCTTCGACGATGAGACGATCACCTGCTGGTTCAACGAATTCTGGTTCTGGTAGAGATACTCATATTGTCCGCGGCTCGGCAGGTCGCCGAAGCGGACGAACAATTCATTCGATCCGCTCTGCGTGCCGCCGTCGATCGTTACGACGATGTCTTCGCCAGCCTGCGCTGCGAACGAAAAATATTTCGACTGGTCCTTCCGTATTGTGAAGGGCTTTTCAACATTGCGCTCGAGCCGTGGCACGCCGACCCGGAGGAGCGCCGTCGACGCGGTAAGATTGTTCGCCGCGGAGCTTTCCATGATGTTGTCGCGGATGTTCGTTCTCACAATGATGTGGTACGGGCCGGGAGTGATGCCGGGCAATTCGCCCTCGACAGCGCCATCGAAGCCGGCGGCGGCGATCGCCGCCACGCGCACTCGCGCGATCTTTGTCTGCGCTCCCCCGGGTGGAATGTCGATGACGTTATCGACAGTCCCGATGAGCGGATCGGACGCGCTCCATTCGGTGTCGGCGGACACGTAGACGGCATCGGTGAGGAATCCCCGGGCGGGATTGACGCCGATGTTCGTGAGCGTGTACGTCACCGCGAGCATGTCGCCTGGCTCGGCGCTGTCGGGTGCTGCGATCGTTGTCACGACGAGGTCGCTCGGCGCGGCGAGCCTGAGGACGGACGCGGAACTGCCGCTGTTGTTCGTTTCGTTCGATTCGTTCATGTCGTCGCGGACATCGGAGGAGACGACAACATACGTCGAACCCGCGAGTGTCATCGGCACGATTACTTCCAGGCTGTCTGTGTACGACGCCTGGCCGGCGAGCGGTCCGTTGTGCCCGGTCGATTCGAGCTTCAGTGCGTTCTTGTCGACCTTGCCCGAAGCCGAGAGATACACAGCGTCGTACCAGGTCTCCGACCGTGCGGCGCCTGCGCTCGCATTGCGGACCGTCCACCGCACCATGGCGGGTTGTCCCGCATAGACAGAATCGTCGAGCCGCACCGAGGTCACGGTGAGATCGGGTTTTGCGAGGAGCCGCACGTGCACGGGCTTCGCCGTCGATCGGACATTGTTCGCACTGGACGAATCACCGGACTGAAGCGCCGGATCCGTCACGACATGCACGTAGTACGGACCCGCGAGGCCGTCGGGCACGGTGACGTCCTCCGCGCGTGCATAGCCGGCTGAGGGATTCAACACGCCTTCGTGACGGAATCGCTCGACGAAAATCGACGAGTCGGGATCCATCGTCGGATACTTCGACATGTAGAGCAGATCGAACCAATCGTCTGTGAGTGTCCTGCCCATGCCGATATTGTTCACTGTCCACTTCACGCCGGCAATGTCCCCCGATGTAACCGTGTCGGGGATGGACAGCGAGGCGACGGTGAGGTCGACCACCGGGTATTTGTCGACGTAGAGTGCGGCGCTCCGTCCCAGTTTGGTCGCATCGCCCGCGTGCTGGTAGACCACATTGTCGGCGTCGCACCGCACGTAGAGATACACGGTTCCGGCGACGGTCGGCGGAACTGTCACCACGGTCGTCTGCGTATAGCGCGCGCCCGGGCCGAGACCGGCCGACCGGTGCACGTCGGCGATCTGCACAGGAGCCTCGAACATCGAATCCGGGCAGACGTAGATCCGGTCGAACCACACGACGTTTGCCGTGGATGCCGCGCCCCGGTTTTCAACTGTCCAGGTCATCGTCACGTCGTTCCCCGCGCTCGCCCGGGCGGGAACGAGGATGGACGCGACGCGAAGATCGGGCGATGGAGAGAGAGAGATGGCGACGGGCTGCGGGCTGCGCAGCACGCGCTCCTCGGCTGTCGAGCGCTGGAACACCTCGTTATTACAGTCGGCCTGCACGTAGACATAGTACTGTCCTGGATCCCGTTCGGA
>JAVBYH010000300.1 GCA_030824175.1 Bacteroidota bacterium
AAATGATGTTTCGCCCGGGTCCTAACGACATTTTCAGCGGATCATGTGTCCCCCCCCGCCATCGGGCGGCGACGGACACGGGCCCGCTGCCGCGCCTGCCGCACAGTCGGCATGGCGCCTGCGTTACACGACAAGATTAATTCATTCATCTCATACTCACGCTGACGTCAGGGCATTCTACACCGGCAGACGGTGTGCGCACGTCAGGCAATCGCGTTAGTTGTTTTTGTCAATTAAGGAGGAAAGTCCGAACTCTCTTCTCCCCGACTCGTCGGGGAAAAGGGGCACGGTGCCGGATAACATCCGGGGGGAGCGATCCTACGGAAAGTGTCACAGAAAATATACCGTCCCGTCTGTTCGACGGGATAAGGGTGAAATGGTGCGTCCTGCAATCAAGCGGGATTAAAGTAAGAGCGCACCGCGTCTCCAGTAATGGAGACGGCATGACAAACCCCACCGAGAGCAAGACCATGTAGGTTCCGTTGTTCCGCCCCGTCGTCTTGGGGCGGGACGAAGAGACGCCCACTCAACGCTGCGCGCCCCAGGGCACGCGGCGACGGAACGGGTAGGTCGCTTGAACCGCGCAGTAATGCGCCGGTCAGAGAAATGATTGCCTCTTCCGCATGTGTCCGCCGTACGGGGCGCGTGTGGAACAGACAGAATTCGGCTTATCGACGCGCCGCTTCGGCCGCCGGTCTAGTACGCCTTGATGTCACGTGAGATGGTGATGCTTTTTTTCACGCGGTGTCGGTTCGTGTGCGCTCACGCGCCTGCGGCCGCCATCTACTGGAGAAGGCATGACAACAAAAAAAGAATACCGGTGGAGAACTGCCGCTCCGCCGCCGCTTTCCACTGTCGATCAGTTATGCAAAGAACTGTCGCTAGCGCCGTCCCTCGTGTCGGTGCTGGTGAACCGCGGCATCGACACGTTTGAAAAGGCCAGGCTCTACTTCCGGCCCTCCCTCGACCAGCTCTACGATCCGTTCCTCATGGACGGGATGCACCTTGCCGTTGCCCGCCTGCTGAAGGCCCGCTCGGCGAAGGAGAAGATCGTCGTCTACGGTGACTATGACGTGGACGGCACGAACTCGGCGAGCATGCTCTACTCCTTCTTCCTCGATATCGGCTGCGATGTGTCCTATTACATCCCGGACCGCATCAAGGAGGGATACGGCGTCACCACGTTCGGCATCGACCAGGCGAAGCACGCGGGCGCGACGCTCATGGTCGCGGTCGACTGCGGCATCACGGCGGTGGAACAGGTGAAGTATGCCACCTCGATCGGGATGGAGATGATCATCTGCGATCATCACGAACCCTCGGACGAAATCCCTCAGGCCGTCGCCGTGCTCGACCCGCTCAAACCCGGCTGCCTCTATCCGTTCAAATACCTCTGCGGCTGCGGCGTGGGCTTTAAATTCATCCAGGCCATCGCGCGCACGCTCGGCAACGAATCGATGATCTTCCAGTACACCGATTTTGTGGCGCTCGCCACCACGGCAGACATCGTACCGCTCGTGTCCGAGAACCGGATCCTCGTCCGCTTCGGCCTCGACCTTATCAACGAGAATCCGCGGCCGGGGATCCGCGCATTGATCGAAGGCGCCGGACTGAAGGTCGGTTCCGTGCAAACGGGACAGATCGTGTTCGGCCTTGCTCCTCGCATCAATGCCGTCGGCCGCCTCGGCGACGCCAAGCGCGCCGTCGAAATGCTCATCAGCAAGGATTATCATGCCGCCGTCGAGATGGCGCAGGTGCTCGAGGAGGAGAACCTGACGCGCCGCAAGATCGACGAGGATGTGTTCTTCCATGCCCAACAGCTCGTCGAGGACTACCTCGAGGTCGACTCGGACGGCGCCATCATCCTTCACCAGGAGCAGTGGCATCCCGGCGTCATCGGCATCGTCGCCTCGCGTATGGTCGAAAAATATTACCGCCCGGCGATCATGATGACGACGGTGGACGGCGTGGCCAAGGGCTCCGCCCGGTCGATCGCCGGCTTCAACATCCATCAGGCTCTCAAACGCGTCGAGGACAAGCTCCTCCAGTTCGGCGGGCACAAGTACGCCGCCGGCCTCTCCGTTGCCATCGACCGGCTCGACGAGTTCAAGGAAGCCTTCAACGCCGTCGTCAAGGAATTGATGACAGACGAGATCCTGACGCCCGAGATCATCATCGACGCGGAACTCGACCTGGCGGACCTGACGCCGAAATACCTGCGCGTGCTCAAGCAGTTCTCGCCGTTCGGCCCCAAGAACATGCGTCCCGTGTTCGTCGCCCGGAATGTCGAGCTCGCCTCCATCCCCCGCATCGTCGGGAAGAACCACATCCGGATGAAGGTGAAGCGCAACGGACTCGTCTTCGATTGCATCGGCTTCGGGCTCGATTATCTGCGCGAGCGGATCGAACCGGGCATCACCCTCTACGACGTCGTGTTCTCGATCGACGAAAGCGATTTCACGGGAGTCCAGGTCCCGCAGTTGAAGCTCAAGGACATGCGTCCGTCGCTTCCTGCGGCGCCCGCAGACGTTCCGGCAACGGAGCCCGCCGTCTAGGCCGGGCCCGCCACACTCATGTGCACAATCACTACAATGCAAGGAGAAGCAGACAATGTCCGGACATTCGAAATGGGCGACGATCAAGCGGAAAAAAGCCGTGACGGATTCGCGGCGCGGTAAACTCTTTACGCAGCTCATCAAGGAGATCACCATCGCCGCCAAGGAAGGCGGCGGCGATCCGGGCGGCAATCCCCGGCTCCGTCTCGCCATCGACAAGGGCAAGGCCGCGAACATGCCCGCCGAGAACATCAAGCGCGCGGTCCAGAAAGGCACCGGTGAACTTCCCGGCGTCAACTACGAGGAGATCACGTACGAAGTGTACGGACCAGGCGGCACCGCCATCATCATCGAGGTGGTCACCGACAACAAGAACCGCACGATCGCAGAACTCCGGTTCCTCCTCGAACGCAACCACAGCAAGCTGGGCGCCAGTGGTTCGGTCGCCTACATGTTCCACAAGAAAGGCACCATCCGCATCCCGAAGACGGGACTCACCGAGGACGACGTGCTCGCCGTCGTGCTCGATGCGGGTGCGGAGGACCTCATCGTCGAGGACGAGACGTTCGACGTCGTCACCTCCCTCGAGGCGTTCGAACCCGTGAAGAAGGCGCTCGAGGCCGCACACATCAAGATCGAAGAGGCGGAACTCGGCATGGTGCCCGAGAACACGGTGAAGGTCGAGGGCCAGGACGCGGAACGCGTGCTGAAGCTCATGGAGATTCTCGAGGACCACGACGACACCGCCCACGTCTATGCGAATTTCGACATCGACGAAAAAGTCCTCTCATCGTTCGCCGGATAATGCCATGATCATCCTCGGGATCGATCCCGGTACGCTCACAACCGGGTACGGCGTCATCGAACGGAAGGGCTCACTGCTGCGCCTCGTCGACTGCGGCGCGGCCGTAAACGGCCGCGACGACGCGATGCCCGAGCGCCTCAAGTCGATCTACGACACGCTCTGCGCGGTCATCCGCCGCTACCAACCGCAGGAGGCGGCCATCGAGACGGCCTTCTACGGCAAGAACATCCAGTCCTCGCTCAAGATCGGCCAGGCCCGCGGCGTGGCGATGCTCGCCGCGGTGAACAACGGCATCACGATCGCCGAATACGCCCCGCGCGAGATCAAGCGCTCGGTGACCGGCAGCGGTGCGGCCTCGAAGGAGCAGGTGCAGTACATGATCATGAAGATGTTGCGCATGAAGGAGGCCCCCGGGGCGCTCGACATGTCGGATGCGCTGGCCGTCGCCGTGACGCACGCGCACCGCGCCGACGCACCGAAGGCCGGAACCGCGAGCTGGAAATCATTCATCGAAGCGCACCCCGAACGCGTGGTGTCGCAATAACGGGTATAGGAAAAGGCCGCACCATGTCCATCATCGCCCATCTTTCGGGAACGCTCGCCAGGAAATCGCCCACCGAAGCCGTCATCGACGTGCACGGGGTCGGCTACAGCGTGAGCATCTCCCTCGCCACGTACGAGACGCTGCCGGAGGAGCGCGGTGCCGTCACGCTCCTGACGCACCACCACATCCGCGAGGACCACCAGCAGCTCTTCGGTTTCTCGAGCGAGGGTGAGCGCGACGTCTTCCGCCTCCTTATCTCCGTCTCCGGCATCGGTCCCCGCACGGCCCAGACGATCCTCTCCGGCGTCCCGGCACGCGACGTCACGCAGATGATCGCCGACGGGAACGCGGCCGGACTCACATCACTCCCCGGCATCGGCAAGAAGACCGCCGAACGGATGATCCTCGAGCTCAGGGACAAGATCGGCCGCGGCGACCCGTCACCGAGCACGCTCCGCTCCGCGTCGTCGCCCTCGGGCATCCGCGCCGACGCCGTGGCCGCCATCGTGTCGCTCGGCTACTCGCGCGACAAGGCCGAGATCGCCGTCACGACCGCCATGAGCGACCTGCACGACGAAGCGCCGACGCTCGAGCAGCTCCTGAAGCACGCGCTCAAGTCCGGCGCCCGCTGACTCGCATGATTTTTTTACGAACGTGTGGTTCAATAAATATTTCACGCATGCAGCGACAAAAACTCATTATCCTTCTTACCGTGCTCGTGGACGTCATCGGATTCGGGATCGTCATCCCGATCCTCCCGTTCTACGTCTCCGAGTTCGGCGCCTCGGCGCTCATGGTGACCGTGCTCTTCGCGTCGTACAGCGTCTGCTCGTTCCTCAGCAGCCCGTTCCTCGGCGCGCTCTCCGACCGTATCGGCAGGCGTCCCGTGCTCCTGTTCAGCATCGCCTCCACCGCCGTGGGATGGTTCGTCTTCGCGAGCGCCGCAACGCTCCCCTTTCTCTTCCTCGGCCGCATCATCGACGGACTTGCGGCCGGGAATTTTTCCATTGCCCAAAGCTATCTCATCGACCTCTCGAAGGACGAGAAGGACCGCACGACGAACATCGGACTGCTCGGCGCGGCGTTCGGCATCGGCTTCACCCTCGGTCCGATGATCGGCGGCATGCTCAGCAAGTTTTCGCACGCCACGCCGTTCTGGTTCGCCGGCGGTCTCGCCACGCTCAATGTGATCGTCGCCTGGTTCACGCTGCCGGAAACGAATTTCACACGAAGCACGAAAAAATTATCCTATCATCCGTTCGCGCCGCTCAAGAACGCCCTCAAGGCGAAGCATCTGCACGTGATGCTGCTGACATGGATCTTCTTCGCCGTGGCGCAGGTCACCTCGCAGTCCATCTTCGCGCTCTTCACGCAGCGCGTCTTCGGGTACACATCGTTCACGACGGGGCTCCTGTTCACTTCCCTCGGCATCATCGTCATCATCAATCAGGCGGCGCTCCTGAAGCGCTTCTGGCTCCCGAATTTCACGGACGTTCAGCTGGAGATGATCATGTTTGCTGGCCTTGCCGCGGCGGTCGTGTTGATCGGAACGAAGCAGGAATGGCTCTTTTACGCGGCGCTGCCCCTGCTCGGCACGGGGCAGGGCATTCTCCGCACCGTGATCACGAGCCGCATCGCGGGGGCCGTCGAACCGACGATGAAGGGCGAGGCGCTCGGCATCACCTCGTCGCTCATGTCCGCCTCCATGGCCGTCGTGCCCATCATCGCCGGTGCGCTCTTCGAGATCGATCCGGCGATCCCGTACCTCCTCTCGGGCGCCATCCTCCTCGGCGGGGTCGTGCTGTCAAAAAAAGGGGCGAGCTGACAGCTCGCCCTGCTATGAAAATGATTTTATACTGTACAAGTGGAGCGTGTAGGGCGAAACGGCGTTTCGCCCCGGTTCAACTTTCGTACGACCGTCCGGCAGGGCGAAATATCATTTCGCCCTACAATCCGCAATCGAGAAACATGCATTTTCATGTGGGGCGGTGAACCCCACATTCATGAACGCTACACGCTCCAATTGAGGACGGAATGGAACCACGCTCCCGTCACCTCCAGGATATGCGTCAACGTCGGGCTCTCCTTCTTATACGGATGCTTCGCCCCGTACATGTGCCCCACTCCCTCGAGCACCACGAGCTGCGTCAGGCTCCTGTCCGCCGCCGCATAGAGCGCCTCGGCCTCCCGGAGCTTCACCGGCACGTCCTCCGTTCCGTGGACGATGAGGAGCGGCTTGGCGAGATGCACCGCCGCAGAAAGGAGATCGTACCGTTCCCTGTTCGCGTGCGCGTCGTTCAAGAGATCGATGCCCATGCGGAACGCGCTCGTGCCCGTGATCGAATGGAGTTCCATGTACCCCTTCTCCCTCCACCGGCGAACCTGCTCCTCGGTGTACCGGCTGAAAGTGGACACCGAGGACCATAAGGCCGCCGCATGCACCCGGTGATCCTCCTTCGCCGTCACGAGCGCGATGCCGCCGCCGCGGGAATGTCCGACGATGCCGACCCGTTCCGGATCCATGCGCGTGCAGGGCAGCCGGTGCCGTTCGATGGCGTCGAGGATCGTGGCAACATCGCCGATCTCCATGCCGATCGTGTTCTTCTCGAAGAGCGCATGCTCGGTGAATTTCCGCGGATCGGCTCCTATCCCGTTGTGCGAGAAATTGAAGACGATCGAAACGAAGCCCTGGTCGGCAAACCACCGGCCGATCGAGGGGAACGGTCCCCAATCCTTGAACGCCTTGAAGCCGTGACAGACGATCACCACCGGCAGGCGCCCGGGACCGGAGGTCTCGTTCCACCGGATATCGCCCCGCAGCAAGGCTCCCGAGGCTGTTGCGAGTTCGAACTGTTCTTCTCTTTTTTCGGTTTCCATGGCAGACAAGATACAAAAAAAAGATCGGACCTTGTACCGTTTCTGAGGGAAAGCCGTTAAAAAGTTCAATATCAGCGCATTGCATTGAAAATAAATTGACTTTTTCACAAAATTTTAATATTTTATCATTCTAAAGTTCCAAAAATATCTGGAAAGAAGCAGCCGATGCCACAGTTAAAAGTTTTTTCCGGTCGTGCAAACCGCCCCCTTGCGGAATTGATCTGCCATCGCTTGGGCGAGCCGCTGGGGCGTCTTGATATCAGGAACTTCAGCGACGGCGAGATCTGGGTGAAGTTCAACGATAATGTGCGTGGCTGCGACGTGTTCATCATACAGTCGACACAGCCGCCCACGGACAATCTGTTCGAGTTGTTAATGTGCATCGATGCGGCGAAACGCGCATCGGCCCGGAAAGTAACGGCGGTCATTCCCTATTTCGGGTACGCCCGGCAGGACAGAAAAGACCAGCCCCGGGTGGCGATCACATCGAAGCTCGTCGCGAATCTGCTGACGAAGGCCGGAGCCGACAGGATCATCACAATGGACCTGCACGCGCCGCAGATCCAGGGATTCTTCGACATACCGATGGATCACCTCTACTCGTCGGTGGTGTTCGTCGACTACCTTCGGAAGAAAAACATCCCGAACCTGGCCGTCGTCTCGCCGGACATCGGGGGCATAAAAATGGCGCGCGCGTACGCGAAGCGGCTTGACGGCGAACTGGTGATGATCGACAAGCGCCGCCCCGCGCCGAACCAAGTCGAGATCATGAACATCATCGGCAACGTGGCCGGGAAGAACGTGCTGATCGTGGACGATCTCATCGATACGGCCGGCACCTTCTGTAACGCGATCTCGGCGCTGCGCAAGGCCGGGGCACAGACGGTGTACGGAGCGACGACGCATCCCCTGCTCTCCGGGAATGCTTATGAGCGCGTCAACGAATCGGATGTCGACAAATTATTGGTGTGTGATACGATTCCGCTGAAGCAGGAATCCTCAAAGATTGAAGTGATGACAGTGGCCGGCATCTTTGCCGAGGCGATCGAACGCACGTTCGAGAACAAGTCCATCTCTTCGCTGTTCGATATTGATAAAGATAAAATATAACCTGTTCATTTACGTGATCCATCACGAAGGAGTGCATAATGTCTGAAATAGTATTGAAAGCAGAAGTTCGCAAGCAAATCGGCTCGCATGCCAACAAGGTCCGTTTCGCGGGCAACATCCCCGGCGTGTTCTACGCGCATGGCGACGAGAACATCAGCATCACGGCGTCACCGATCGCCCTGAAGCCGCTCATCTATACGTCGGATACGCACCTCGTGAACCTCCAGTTGGATAACGGCGTTGCCAAGACGTGCATCCTGCGCGATGTCCAGTTCGATCCCCTCACGGACAAGCCGATCCATTTCGACTTACAGGGTGTGAAGGAAGACGAAGAACTGACGATCGAAGTTCCCGTTGTGCTCGTCGGCTCGCCCAAGGGCGTGAAGGACGGCGGAACGCTGCAGCACGTGATCCACAAACTGAAGGTCATGTGCCTTCCGAAATTCATTCCCGAGAACATCAAGATCAACGTCGCCGATCTCGCCATCAACGATTCGGTCCACGTGCGCGATCTTCCGCTGGAGAATGTGACGGTCCTCGAGAACGCGTCGAGCACGGTGGTCGCTGTCGTGCCGCCGACAGTCGTGAAGGAAGCTGAAGCCGGTGCCGCGGGTGTCGTTGAAGGCGCCGCAGCAACGTCCGAGCCCGAAGTGATCACAAAGGGCAAGAAGCCCGCTGAAGAAGCATAACGGTTCTTTGACCAGACAAGCGTGAAGTGTATCATCGGTTTAGGAAATCCCGGGCACGAGTATGCGCACACGCGTCATAACATCGGCTTCCGTGTGATCGACACAATCGCGGCGCAGAAGCGGATCGGGCTTCGTGAAGGCGACGGCGAGTTCTACAGCGGCGCCTTCACCGTCGACGGCCTCACAACGCTTTTGGCCGCGCCGACCACGTACATGAACAACAGCGGCCTCGCCGTGCTCGACCTCTGCAGGCTGCACGGCATGACGCCGGACGATCTGCTCGTGGTGTTCGATGATTTTCAGCTGCCCCTGGGCACGCTGCGCATACGCGAGAGCGGAAGCGACGGCGGACACAACGGACTCGGCTCGATCATCTACCACCTCGGGACCGACCGGATCGCACGGCTGAGAATAGGCGTCGCCGGATGCACGATCCCGGACGCGCACACGCACGAGGCCATGGCCGGCTACGTGCTCTCTGGATTCGAACAGAACGAAGTAAAGCAGCTGCCGCTGCTGTTGGAGAAAGCGGCTGAAGCATGTTTGAGTTGGGCGCGCGACGGTGTCCCGAAAACGATGAATGCTTTCAACAGAAATTTTTTCAGCGACTCAGTCGAGTCGTGAGTTTTAGCTGTAAAAACTAACGGTACAACCCTGCCCCGTTGAAATCGCGTCGATGGGGCCTTATGTCCACAGGAGGATAGCTTGAAACACGAACCGCGAATTTACGAAACAGTCTTCATCGTGAACGCCAATCTGGAAGATGCACAGATCGAGGTGATCATCGAGAAGACGAAGGATGTCATTCTCAAATACGGCGGCGAGATCCTTGCCGTCGAGAAATGGGGACGTCGACGTCTTGCGTATGCCATAAAGAAGAAGAACAACGGCTATTACACGCTCATCGAATTCAAGGCCCCGGGCGACGCACTCACCCGCCTGAACCGTTTCTTCCAGCTCGAAGAGGAAGTCATGCGTCATCTGGTGCTGCAGCTCGACAAGAAAGCGTTGAAAGCCAAAGAGGTTGCGTTGAAGGCGGCCGCCGATGCGGCAGCCGCAGTCGAACCCACCGCAACCGTTTCCGAATAACACAATTTTTGAGCATACTAAGGACTAACATCATGAAATCATTCTCATCACGACCCGCAGACGGCGGCGGCCGTCCCGGCGAAGGCTACATCGAACGCCGCGAAAAACGCGATTCACAGGCGATCCGCAAGAAACGGACCTGCCGCTTCACCGAAGCAAAGACAATCTACATCGACTACAAAGACGAAAAGCTCCTTCGCCGGTATGTGACGGAACAAGGGAAGATCATCCCGAAACGCATCACAGGCACCAGCGCGAAATATCAGCGTCAGCTCGTGCTCGCAATCAAACGCGCTCGTCATCTTGCGCTGCTTCCGTTCGTGTCGGATACCATTAAATAATATTGAGCGAGGAGATCATAGCAATGAAAGTCATTTTACGTCAAAATTACGAAGGACTCGGCAGCATCGGCGATGTTGTTGTTGTGAAAGACGGGTACGCGAGGAATTATCTTGTCCCCCGCAAGATCGCGTACCGCGCAACAGCCGGCAGCCTGAAGGCCCTGGAAGAAGAAAAGAAGCAGCACGAACGCAAGGAAGTCAAATCGGTGAAGGAAGCGGAAACGCTCGCCGCAAAACTGGGCAGCCTCTCCCTCACCATCGCGATGAAGGTCGGCGAAGACGAAAAGCTCTTCGGTTCGGTCACCTCGCAGATGATCGCCGATTCGCTTGCCGCGCAGAACTTCACGGTGGACAAGCGCGACATCTCGCTCGAGGAGCCCATCAAGGCCCTCGGCATTTTCGAAGTGCCCGTGAAAGTGCATGCCAAAGTCTCGGCCAAGGTTAAAGTGTGGGTTGTGCGCGAATAAGCATCACGCGCCCGGCATCGCATGAATTCTTACCTGACTGTCGGCAGCGACAGTCAGGTATTTTTTTTCCGACAACGCAGAAAGGAAGTACCGGCTATGGCTCAACCCAAATTACTCTGGACCGGACGGTTCTCGCAGCCGCTCTCCGAGATCGCACTTCGCTTCTCCTCCTCCATCGAACTGGATAAGGAAATGTACCGGGAAGACATTCTCGGCTCCATCGCGCACGTCGAAATGCTCGCCTCCGCCAAGATCCTCAGCGCATCCGAGGCGCGGCGCATCCGCACGGCGCTGAAAGCCATCGGCGTCGAGATCGAGAACGACAAGCTGCCCCTCACATGGGACAAGGAAGACATCCATACGGCGATCGAACAGCGCCTCACCGCGAAGATCGGCGCGCTCGGCGGCAAGCTCCACACCGCACGCAGCCGCAACGACCAGGTGGCGCTCGACGAACGCCTCTACCTCCGCGGGGCCATCCGCGAACTGCAGAAGCTCATCGTACAGCTTCAGCGCGTGCTCCTCTACAAGGCGGAAAAGAATTTTGAAACG
>JAVBYH010000016.1 GCA_030824175.1 Bacteroidota bacterium
GAGGACCGTGAGACACGCACGCTCCTCCGGCCGCATTTCAATCCTTGTCCGCGGAGGCATATATCCGATCACGCGCACGCTCACGCTCGACTCGACAATGACGAACGGATCGAATGCCGCCATCACATGGAGCGGATATCGCGGCGAAGCGGTCGGGCTCGTCGGAGGAACCCCCGTGCACGGCTTCGCGCCCGTCACCGATCCCGCCGCGCTCGCGCGCATCCCTGCGGACCTCCGCACGCGTGTCCTCGTCGCCAACATCGCGTCGCAGCACATCACGGACTACGGCTCCGTCCCCAACGGCATGAACCTCTACTACAAGGGAAAGCACATGCCGGTCGCACGCTACCCGAATAACGGATGGCTCGAGATCGCCGACGTGCCGCAGACCGGCGACTCGGTGCTCAATCCCGGCGACAAGAAGGTCACCCGCAACGGCAAATTCGCGGGCAAACACTACGGCCGATTCGCCTACGCTGGCGACAGGCCGTCGCGCTGGGCGGCGACCGACGATATGTGGATGCACGGCTACTTCGAATGGGACTGGAGGGACGCCTACCAGAAGATCTCACGCATCGACACCTCGGCCCGCGAAATCCATCCCGCCGTTCCTCATCATTACTACGGATATGAAAAAGGTCAGCGCTATTATTTCCTGAACATTCTCGAGGAGCTGGACGCGCCCGGCGAATGGTATCTCGACGCGGCGAAAGGCCTCCTGTATTTTCTGCCTCCCGCCTCTCTCGCCGATGGCGATGTGCTCGTCTCGTCATTAACGGAGCCGATGATCGCCCTGAAGAACACGGCGAACATCAGTATTGAACGGATGACGTTCGAATGCTCGCGCGCCTCCGCCGTAACGATCACGCGCGGTTCCGGGAACAGACTCGCCGGCTGCGTCGTCCGGAACATCGGCAATGAAACGGCCGTCCTCATCGACGGCGGCACGAACAACGGCGTACAGAGCTGCGACATCTGCGACGTCGGAACGCATGCGGTGAAGCTGCGCGGCGGCGACAAAAAGTCGCTCTCGCCCGGCGGCAACTACGTCGTCAACAGCCACATCTACGGGTACGGCCGGATTACGCAGGCGTTCAGCGGGGCGGTGTGGTGCGAAGGGGTCGGCAACCGGATCGCGCACAACAGGATACACAATGCGCCGTTCTCCGGCATCCAGTTCTACGGCAACGACCACATGTTCGAATACAACGATCTCTATGATCTCGCACACGAATCGGGCGACGTCGGCGGCATCAACACGGGGGGAGATTACTCGGACCAGGGCACGATGATCCGCCACAATTACATACACGACTCGCACGCGCGCGGTCACGGCGGATTCCGCGCCGTGTATCTCGACCTGCCGGGATCGAACACGACAATCTTCGGCAACGTCTTTTCGAATGTGGATGTCGGCGTTTTCTTTAACAGCGGCAGGGACAACCTTGTGCAGAACAACATCTTCATCCGGTGCAATCCGTCGGTGAACATTTACATCTGGCCGCACATGCAGTATTTCAAGGCAGGCGGCGCGTGGCGCATCGTCGAAAAGCTCGGCGAGATCAACTACACACAGCCCCCGTATAGCACGCGCTATCCGAAGCTCGCCGGATATCTCTCGGGCGGCGACGTGGGCCTCCCCTACGGCAATCGGGTGCTCAACAACGTCAGCCATGGCGGGAAATGGCTCGATCTGTCGGAGACGCTCGATCTCACGAACACGATCGTGAAGGACAATCTCATTGCGGATACGACGCTCCTCGTCGTGACGAAGGCGTGGTCGGCGGACATGGACCCGTATAACATCGGCTATGCGGCAACGTACCAGTTCGGCGACAGCACGTTGACGAAACAGTTGGAACGCCACGGCAATGTGCTGACCGGCGGCGATCCCGGGTTCGTCGACCTGGCACGCGGCAACTTCCAGCTCAGGGCCGACTCGCCGGCGTACAGGATGGGTTTCAAACGGATACCGATCGAGAAGATCGGACTCATGCGTGACGCGTTCAGGAAGACGGTGCCCTGAGTCAGAACCGGTGCGCAATGTTCAGCGACGTGCGCACTTCCCTGTAATTGCGCACGAACGAATTCGCGCCTGTAAATGTGTTCGCCCCCACCTGGAGCGACAGCACATCCGCCTGCGTGACCGCGAACGATGAGCTCAACAGGAAGTTGAACGCCGTGTTCCCGTCCTGCACGCTTGCAGTGACGGAGAGCATGTTCTGCATCTTCGCGTCGAACAGCGGATAGCCCGTGGTGACCGTGTAATTCTGCGTAAGCGTCTTCACCGTATCCATCATCACCGAATGGACGAATCCGAGCGAGAGCGACGAGGAGAGCCTCGCCACGGGTTCGAAGCCCAGTGTAAGGTTCACCGAGTTCGCCGAGGACGTGTTGTTCTTCATCATGAACGATCTGTTCAGCGCATTCTGGAACGAATAGTTCACCGACAGGTTGTTCACGACAGAGGATTCGCCGAATGTGAACATGTTGTTGAGACTCAGCATCATGTTCGTAAAATCCGTCCTTGTCGTGTCGTTCGGCGAATCATTCCCCATATCCAGAAAGTTGACAGTCGCCGACGTGTTCCATTTCGATGACGCGAACGCGGACAGGCCGGCGCCGTACTGATTCCGCACCGTGGTCAGCAATTTCTGTTTGATCACATTGTCGTTCACCCTGCCGTAATTGACGAACACCGTGACCGGGGAGAGGTTCACGGACGTCATGCCGGTGATCTCCTGCTGGTCGTTCACCACATACGAGAGGCCGAGGGAATTGTACCCGGGGCCGGTGAATTTGTATCCGACGCGCGCGCTCACGCGGCCGGCTCCGAAATGGAGGAAGGACGCGACCGCATAGTCCACATTCGTGCTGATCCTGGGTTTGTAGAACGATTTCACGAATGCGGGAATGCCCGCCGAATCGATGTTCACCTCGTCCGCCGTCAGATCCTTCGTATACGCGCTTGCGACGCCTTCAACGCCGATCTTGAACATGTCGCCGAGCACATTCACCTGCGTATTGACGCCGATGAGCAGATTCTCCTGAGGCGCGACGGCGAACGAGTTCTCGAAGCCGGCGGCGGTCGTTCCGATCTTCGTATCGATGCCGAATCCGATCCTGAAGGGAAATTCGCTCGTTGTTTGGATTGTCGAATCGGCGGCATCCACAATCTTTACGACCGCCGAGAACGTCTCCCCCACATTGCTCACATACCAGTTGTAGAATCCCGAGTTCGACGCGTTGGCAGCGATCGTTGTGTACGACATGCCGCCGTCCGTCGAAAGAAGAATGTTGACCGCGGGCGAGCCACCCGAGGTATACCATTTGATCGTTTGGAATGTGTTGATCGGC
This sequence comes from Bacteroidota bacterium, assembly GCA_030824175.1. Taxonomy (GTDB): domain Bacteria; phylum Bacteroidota; class Ignavibacteria; order UBA10030; family UBA8401; genus CAISDA01. The sequence goes on from JAVBYH010000016.1 coordinate 3,358, forward strand.
AGCTCGTCGTTTCCGTTCGGGAATACGAGCTTCAACGCGGAGCCGTCATGCTTCTCTTCAGGGAGCTTGTCCTTCGCCTTGAGCACGGTGAGATAAAAATGCGATCCATCCTCCTGCCCGTACCCCGTCTTCACGGCGGCCAGGAATCTGTCGTGGCTCGCATTGCCCGCACCGCCTTCGACCTCCCGCTGCGTCACTCCCGCGGCGAGCGCGAAACGGAAGCCGCCTGGAAACAGACTGACTCCTGCGCCCCGCACGGTGATCCCCGAGAGTGTGAGGTCGGAGTATGTCTCAGAAAAATCTCCGAGAGACAGCTTCCCCCACTCCCACGACGGAGCGATGCCGTACCGGTTGATGTCTTGGCGTGCGCCGCTGCCCTCGGTCGAGACGAAGAACTCCATCGGTATCGCAAAGCTTTGGAAGAGCGTGAGCGTCGGCCGCAGATAGAGGCGTCCCGTCGACGCGGGCCGGCGACGCTGCTCGCCGGACATGCTGTACGCCTCGCCATACGCCCCGATTTCACCGGAGAGTGTGATATTTTTTTTCAGGAACGAAGGCGGTGTCTTCGCCGTGTCCGACACGCCCTGCGCGGTCATGCGCGCGGCACAGCAGACGAGGATCGACACCACAAGCAGCGTTCGACCACAGCAGCGCCGGCTTACCATCCGAACCTCACCGACGACTCCGGACCGGGCTCACTTTCCTTCCCCTGCGCATTCGTGGTCCTGATGAAATAGAAATACAGCTTCCCTTTTTCGACTTTGGTGTCCGTGAATTCGACATCGGGCTGCTGTTTCACCGTGCCGATGCGGACCGGAACGGTACCGCGCACATACCGGTACACCGCATATCCGGCGACGCCCGATTCAACCGGATCCCATCGAAGAAGTATGTTCTTTCCCTGGGGGTAGAGTTTCAACGCGCCGGGAGGCGGAAGCGCGCCGCTCTTCCTCACCGCGGTCAACAATCCCGCTTTGCCGCTCTCGCCGCCAAACACATCGCACGACGTTACCGCATATTCATAAACGACATCGGGTGCGCATGTCGTGTCGACGAAATAATTGTGGTTCACGGCGAGCACAGACGAGGTGATCTTCTTATACTCGCTCCTCGGAGACCGGTCTTTCCTGTAGACAAGATATCCCGCCACCTCGTCGTCGGGATGCGACACGTCGGACCATCGCAGCCGCATACCGTCGCCATCAACCGAGAGAGCCACATCCACCGGCGCAGGCGGAGCCGTCGGCAGGAGCGGGCGCGCCATGAGCGTATCGGAATATCCGCTCTTCACATGACTCGTCGACTCGGTCCGCAATGCATACGAATAGAACCGGTTCCCCCGCAGCGCCTTCGACGAATCGAGGTATGTGTACACGGAATCGGGCTTCAAGCGCAGCATCGGCGAAACGATCTCGAGCGCGGGTGAGATACCGTCGTTACGATAAATATAGAAGCCGTCGGTGTTCGCCTCGTAATTTCTCCACGACAAGAGGACTCCCCGCTTCGTTCCTTCGGCCGAGAACAGCTCCGGCGCGAACGGCTGGTCCTGGCTCGCATACGTGGCGAACCCTCTCACACTGAAGCCCGACTCGTTGCCATACAGATCCGTGAACTTCAGCCGGTAATAATATTTCCGCATCGGGACGCCGTCGTTGTCGTCGTACGCCTGCTGGTTCGGCGGCACTTCGGCGATCAATGCATACCCTTTGTCCGCGTCGACGCTCCGGAAAATTTTCACAACGCTCACAAGGCCCGGATCCGAGAGCTTGTACCGCAGACGGATGGTATTGCCGCTGTCGACGTTCGCCGCCGTGAATTCCTGCAGCACGAGTGCGTTGATATCCCAATTCGTCATCTGCGCGGTGTCCGAACTCGCCCCGCTGTTCTCGAAGAGGTTGATGGGCTCAAGAAAATACGCATACCGCACGGCTGGACTGATCACGGTATCCTTGATAAAGATGAACGCCGAGTCGTTCTTTTTCGTGAATCCCTTCACGGCGTCGATCCGTTCGAAACGCCCGACGTTCACGTCGGCCCTGAACACGCGCACCTGGTTCGGCACCGGCTTTTTCGCGAGCCATTCCGAATAGATGAAGTCCTTGCCGGCCCTGTACCGGAGGAATCTGATCGCGCCGAATTGTGCAGCCTGGGGGAACTTCGTTTCGCGCGAGAGCGCTGTGGACACTGTCTTTCCCGACTCGTCTTTGACAGTCACCCGGTACGTATACGTTCCGGGAACGACCGTCGTATCGAGCAGTGCCGCCCCAAGCGCAAGGAGCACAGTCGGGGATCCGGCCCAGAGCGACAGCGAGTCGACAATGCCGTATCGTTCCGCTTTTTCCCAGATTTTTTTCTGTTCCTCCGGCGTCGGAAGCGGATAGTCGGGGAAATGCATTCCGTATGTCGTCAGATTGTTTCTGAACGCGTCGAACGATACAGGACCCGTCACTGCGGCCGTCTGTTTCCATGCCGTGCCCGGTGTCATCCTCTCGATGGCTGCGGTGGTTCGGTTATTGACCTTCGTGCCGATCATAACGAAGATGCCGCTGCGGTGCTGCGCGGCATACGTGTCTGTCTGTTTTTGTGCGAACGAGCCCTGAGCGGCCATGACGAGTGCCGCGGCGATAAACATGAGAGTGTTCTTAGTCATGGCATGTGCCCTTTTCAACAGAAAAATTCGTGCCGCCGTCCGTGTCCATATGCATCTTCGCCCTGAAGTTGAACGATTCCTTGTACCCGATGGATGGATCGATGCATGTCGGCCCATCCAGCGTGACGAACGGCACCTTCTGCGTGAGCCATGCGGCGAGACTGATGCTCGTGCATGCGTCGAGCGAGATCTTGTGCGTCGATGTGTTGTATGTGCCCGTGTAGCCGAGATCGACGCTCACGTCGCCTCCCATTTCCGTGCAGGTGATCGACTGCAGCACCGCCCAGACGTGTATGAAGCCGATATTCCCGATGCCGAACTCGCTGCCGTCTCCGTCGAAGCTGCACCAGATCCGCGTATCGAGTCCCGCATTGTTCCCGATGTCGATCGTGGCGACTCCCAGCCAGGCGGAGAAGGACGGGATGAGGATCGGGAATTCGGCCGAACCCGAAATGAGGAAGCCGTTGATTGAATTCGCGAACGCCGGCGGCAGCGACTTGTTGTACGACGCCTTCGCAAACTCGTCCTTCACGAACGGCTCCATCTTCGGATAGTCGCCGAAGAGCATCGCCATCTTTATGGGACCGCCTCCCGGGATCGTCGTCGTGCCTCCGGCGTAGAAATACCAGCCGTCGGCGTCGATCCGCATGTTCGCAGCGGCATACATGTGCACGCCGCCGGCATCCTGATCGATCTGCAGATTGCCGTCGAGCCGCTGATTGTCGAAATCGTACGTGAGTTTCAGCGCGCCGAACGGCGTCGACACGTTTTTGATGCTGATCTTCTGATTGTTCGCCTCCACCTCGCCCTTCACGACAAACGACATCCTCCTGCTTTCGTCTGTGACCCCCTTCGTGCCCGTAAGGTCGCCCTCGAATGCGAAGTACTGCCACGCCGACTGCGAGGCGGGCATGCGTCCGGTGAGCTTGTCGAGATACGTCTTCGAGGCGCCGATCGCCAATGTCTGCCACGCGTTCGATTTTTTGTCAGGCGACACTGGGCTCTCGAGTATGATCGACGTCGAATCGAGCGAGTGATACATCCACGCATTCAGCTCCTTGAATTTTCCCGGCTCGCTCACGTTGCCGTACGACTTGAATCCGTTCTGGTTGAGCACCTGCGACACGGCCTGTTCGGGCGTGACGCCGAACTGCAGCAGCACGCCCTGCGTGAAGATCTGAATGTTGAAGGGCATGATCGTGAGTTTCGTGCTCCCGGTGTTCGTCTCGAATTTCACCGAGCTCGTCCCGCTGTAGTCGGGAATCGCGGGGTCGAATTTCAGCCCTGTCACCGTGATCGCCTCGTCGTAAAAGTCCACCATGTCCGGATACAGCTTCGTCACGGAATGGATCGCGATGGGAGGCTGCGTCGACCACGGCGTAATGTGCGTCTTCCCGAAACTCGTCGTCTTGATCGCCTGGAAATAGATCTTCGCGGTGTCTTCCATTCCCGGGAGGTCCGATACGTACGAGCCATAGTTGCCCGATCCCTGCGAGAGGAAGAGGTACCAGTTGTCTGTCAGATTGTAATCGAACACGACATCGCCGGTGATGTGCAGGGGGATCGTCTTCGCGATTGTCATCGTCGTCAGGTCGAACTGGTTGCCGACGATCGAATTCTTATTGATCGTCATCGTCTTGATCGGGACGTCGATCTTCGCCGCCCTGACGAAGCCTTTCGAGATCACGAGGTCGTTCGCGAAGCTCCATTCCTGTGCATTGATGCTCCAATCGGCGTTCGCCGATTTCAGGGGTATCGCCAGGTGCTTCTTCGATTCGATCGGATCGACGCCGTTCGCATGGATCACGAGGCTGCCGATGTCGACGGCCTGCTCCGCCGCCGAAAATCCGGGCACCACGCAGAGGAGCTTCACGCCGATCTTCAGACTGTCCCCGTTCAGGTACGAGTTCATCGAATCGACCTTCGTCTTGAATTCGTTGATTGTGAACGCGATGGACTTGCCCTCGTGCGTCAGCGCTCTGAATCCCTTCGTTGTCGGCACAGGATCGCTCCCGTCCGGGGTGAGCACGGGAATCTTCACGTTTGCCGCGGTGATCGGCGCGTTCGGATCCCAGAGGTAAAAGTTCAGCGGAGAGACTTTCCCTTGCGTGTTGAACGCGCCCGCCTTGATGTTCACCTCGCCCTTCACGACCCCCTTGCCTGTGCCCGCGTCGACAAGGTGCACGCCTATCTTGTTGTCGTAGATCTGCGCACTGAACGTGTTGAAGACCTTGATGTCCAGCGAGTTCCTGTTCGTCTGCACGATCTGGTTCACCGGTTCGGCGATGGGAACACCGAGACTGTTCTTTATTTTACCGCTCGCCTTGATGTACACGGAGTCGAAGCCAATCGATTCGTTCGGGTCGGACAATTCGAACTGCGTGTTCTTCGGCACCGAGAGGAAGCGTCCCTTGATGCGAATCTTCCCGCCCTGATCGTTGAGCGACGCGACCTCGATGGGGAAACCGAAGAGGTTCGTAATATCGATGCCGTTGTACGTCTTCAGCACGAATTCAACGTTCGGCTTTCCCGAAGCCGGCGCCGTGACCTTCATGCTGTCGCCGATGTACGTCGTGCTCGTCGAATGCTTCGCCGCCCAGACCGTGATCGGAACGTTGACGGGCACGTTCTTCAGGAGGAATTCGCCCTTCGTGTTCGTGTATGTTTCGATGAGTGTGTTGCCCTGGTCGACGAACACGTGGGCGGAGGGCACAGGCTGTTTTTCCGTGCCGACGACAACCTTCCCGGAAATGAACGACGCCTTCTTCATGCCGATCGTGTAGGCTTTCGTCGTCTTCGAAACGGAATTCGTGATTGTCGTGTAGACCGGTTCGAAATATTTTCCGTCCGGCGGGAACACCTGCACGGTGAACACCGAGTCGTCGTTCTCGAAACTCATCTCGTAGGAATTTGTGGTCATCGGCACAAACTTGTCGTACCAGCCGTTCTGCACTTTCAGCCTGAACCGCACGCCGTTGATCGGGGCCGGAGGTCCCGCGTTCGTCTTTTCGACGGCGTACAGTTTGATCCTGTGAAGCTTCTTGTAGACGGTGAATTTTTTTGGCTCGTTCCATCCGATCGTGTGCACCTTCAGCTCTTCATCGAAGTACGCATGATTCCGCGGCTTGATGATCACCGGCAGATCGTACCCGACCTGGGCCGCGCAGGAGAACGTTGCCGGATTCCAGTGATTCGGGTCGGGATAGTACGTTGTCGTGAGCGCCGGTTCAAACTTCCCCTCCCCGATCTTGATATCAGAGTTGACACCGCTGCCTGTCTCATCCACAATGCTTCCCTGCACCTTCATGCCCGGTTTGATCACAACGGGCTTGAAGCTCTTTTCACCGAGCAGCAGCGCCTGGTTCTGCCCCTTGCCGACGATGGGCGCCTTGAACGTCGAATACCCGGGCTTCGCGACGAGTATATCGCGCCTCGGCCCCTTGATGAATCCGGTTGCACTAAGCTCCACGGGCAGATTCGAAAATTTCGGAAAATATCCATCCGCGCCGGTATATTTAATGGCCTCGACGACGTTATCGTTTTTATACAGATACACCTTCGCGTCCTTCATCGGCGCGCCGTTGTCGCTCCGCGTCACGGTGCCCCAGACGGACGGCGGAAGCGGATTCGCGAAGATGTCCCTGGCGACCGTCGGATACACATATTCATCCGAAAAGATCGTCTTGTCGTACGGGAACGTGAACTTCACCGGTATCTTCGACGTCTCATAGTTCATGAATCCCTTTTCGGGATCGCTCTTCGCATAGAGGTAGTACTCGTCGTTATTCTCGCGGTTCCGCACCATGCGGGAGAATGTGACCTGCCCCAGATTCGCAGACTGAATGCTCGTCTTACCCTGCGCGACGATTTCATAGGTTTGAATCGTCGCAGGTGCGTTCGGCCGCGGCTTGCCTTCGTCGACAGGGACGAGGGACGGACGCGTCTTGCGGAGCAGATACACGTCCATGTCCGAGATCGGCACCTGGGACACCTGATTCTTGTTGTTCACCTGCGGCTTCAGCGTGAACACGGTCTTATAGCTTCGCACGTAACAGATCGCCTGGCTCACGTTCACCGATTTCCCCGGGTTCACGCCGATCTGGTCCTTCGGACTCGTATAGTAATAATTCTGGGGCGCCACGAGCATGAGCCGCGCGACCTTGTAGACATCGCCTGCTTTATAGTCGATGAATTCTCCGGTCGTGCTTCCCTTCGTGAATCCTTTTTTCACGATCTGCCCGAGGGAGTCCTTGTTGTTGAACGAGAACGAGAATGCGCCGCCGGCGCCCGTGCCGCACCAGCCGAGCACCTTGTTGTTGTCCTTGAACTGCGCGCCGTCGGTGTCCGATATGTCGGTCTCTCCGGAACTGGCGACGGTCTGCTTGCCGTTCGTCTTCGTCTTCACCCTGAAGATATGCCGAACGACAAGCTTCACGAGCGTGTTCGGCATTTCCTGTATCACGTATTCACCCACGTCGGCGAATTCGTAATGGAGGTTGCCCGTGACTGTCGATGTCTGCTCCACCGCGGCATTGAACGTAAACACGTGGATGGCGCTCGTGGCCGCCGCGTTGTTCGACTTGTCTAGCGTGCGTATTACATACACGTACTTTTGGTTTTCCGTGAGGGGCAGGTTGGCATCGGGAACATGCGTGAGGGCGCCCGTTATGGTCTTCGTATACACGGGGGGATTGTTGGCGATCGCGTACCCGGGAGTCTGTCCGCCGTTCATAACGGCGACGACAAGCTGGTATTTCGTCGCGTTCGTCGAGAAGAGATCGCTCCACTTGAACTCGTGCTTGTAATGATACACGATGCCGTTCTGCGCGGGACTCACGAGGATGGGTTTGCTGTTTGCGGCCACGGGAACCTGCGCCTGAAGCTGCGTTGTCGTCTTGTATGTGAAGACGAAGATCTCGCTTTTCCCGTTGTTCGTCGTCGGCGGCAGGCCGTATTGGTCGAGCACCTGCACCTGCCACGCATATTTTTTCCCGACCTGGAACGGCTGGCCG
>JAVBYH010000291.1 GCA_030824175.1 Bacteroidota bacterium
GCGTTCTCGAACTCGTCGTCGTGGCGCACGATGCGCATGCCGCGTCCGCCTCCGCCGGCCGACGCCTTCACGATCACGGGATACCCGGTGGTGCGCACGAGCGCCTTCGCCGCGGCGAAGTCGCTGATAACGCCGTCGGAGCCCGGCACGACGGGCACGCCCGCCTTGCGCATCGTATCCTTCGCAAACGCCTTGTCCCCCATCGCGGTGATCATCTCGGGACGGGGTCCGATGAACGTGAGGCCGGAGGAGATGCAGATATCCGCGAAGCCGGCATTCTCCGCCAGGAATCCGTAGCCGGGATGGATCGCATCCGCGTTCGTGATCTCGGCGGCGGACAGCAGCCGGGGAATGTTCAGGTAGCTTTCACGGCTCGCGGCCGGGCCGATACAGATCGCCTCGTCGGCAAACCGGACATGAAGCGAATCGCGGTCGGCCTCGGAATAGACGGCGACGGTGGCGATGCCCATTTCGCGGCAGGCGCGGATGATCCGCAACGCGATCTCTCCGCGGTTCGCTATGAGAATTTTTTTAATCAAAAAGTGCGCCCTCTGGATTGTCAGTCAGCAATTACGGTTCTACGAGAAACAGCACCTGGTTGTATTCAACAGGCTTGCCGTTTTCAACGCAGACCTTGACGATGGTGCCCGCGAAATCGGCCTCGATCTCGTTCATCAGTTTCATCGCTTCCACGATGCACAGCACCGTTCCGGCTTTGATCTGGCTGCCGACCTCGGCGTACGGTTCGGAGTCGGGGGACGGCGAACGGTAGAAGGTGCCGACGATGGGAGATTTGACTTCCTTGTATTTCTTTTCGACGCTCGCGGCGGCGGGAACCGGTGCGGCAAGCGGAGCCGGCGCGGACTGGACCGGCGCCTGGGCGGCATACATCGTCTGGGGCATCATCATGGGGTACGAGGACATGGTCTGGCCCGACGAGTTCTTCGTCACCCTGATCTTCACGCCCTTCGACTCCAATTCGATCTCATGGACATCGCTTTTCTCCACCATCGTCACGATCTGCTGAACGAATTTAATGTCCATAAGAGTCCCCGATTGTTGAACTTTTCGCAAAGGAGTTTTTTTTGCCATCACTTTTTCACGCGTTCAAGGTATGCGCCGGTGCGCGTATCCACGCGGATCACATCGCCTTCATTAATAAAGAGGGGAACGTTCACGCTCGCGCCCGTTTCAACAACGGCCGGCTTCGTGCCGCTTGTGGCGGTATCGCCGCGCACGCCGGGGGTGGTTTCGGTGACGGTGAGTTCGACGTTCATCGGAAGCTCCGCGCCGACGGGGGTTGCACCGTCGAACATGATCTCGACCACGCAGCTCTCCTTCAGGTATTTCGCGCCGTCGCCGAGCAGCACCTCGTCCACCGGGATCTGGTCGTACGTTTCCTGGTCCATGAAGTTATAGCTCTGTCCGTCGTGGAAGAGGTACTGGAACTGCTTGCGTTCCACGCGCACGAGCTCGATCTCCTCGCCCGAGCGGAAACGGTTTTCGATGATGCGGCCGTGCCGCACGTTGCGCATCTTCACCTGGTAGAACGCCCGCAGGTTGCCCGGTGTACGATGCATGAATTCTTCGACGACGTGGAGTTCACCGTTGAAGCGGATAAAAATACCATTGCGCAGATCTGCTGTTGATGCCATACAACCCCGATGTTCCTGAAAATTTGATAAGAAGGATTAATTTTGTACATTTTTGAACTAAAATGTACTCAGAAACCGCATCACATTCAAGGAAAAAACTCCCATGACAAAAACAGGCGCGGCAGCCGTCTCGATCGCCCTCGCGTGTGCGATCGCAGCGTTCCCGGGCTGCTCCGAGCGCCGCCCGGTCGCGACCGACGAACAGTTCACCGTGCTCTACGCGGAGCTCATGCTCCTGCAGGAGCACGAGAGACCGCCGGCAGTGACGGATTCTGCGTATCGGCATCATGCCTCGGCGTTATTGATGCGGAATGGGACAACGGAAGAGGAGTTCAGGAACCGTTCGACCCTGCTGATGGGGGACGACCGGGAGTGGCGGGATTTTCTGGGCAGAGTCTCGCTTGTCTTCGACAGCATCAAGACGGCGCGGGCCCTGCCCGTGAAACAGATGCCTGATTCGCTCAGACGCGTTCGTCGATGAAGTCCTTTTCCTTCTGGCGGACGACAAGCACCGGGCAGGAGGCCTTGCGGACGATCTTCTCGGCCGTGCTCCCGAAGAGGATGTGTTCGACCCCCGTATGCCCGTGCGTGGCGACGATGATGAGATCGATGTCGTTCTCCGCCGCATACGAGGTGATCTCGACGAACGGGAGCCCCGTTTTCACGACGGCCTCGGCCGGCACGACGCCGTGGATCGTCTCCGCAATCATGTCTATTAATTCCTCCTCGCCCTTCGTCCTCAGTTCGTCCTCCACATTTGGAAATCCGACCTGCCCGAAGCTGAAGTCGGCGGGATAGACCGTCGGCTCGACGACGTAGAGCAGCGTCAGGGACGCACCGAACTGTTCGGCGAAACGGAACGCATAATGGAGGGCCTTTTTGGAGTAGTCCGAGAAGTCGATGGGGACGAGGATTTTTTTGAGGCTCAGATGGGAGCCTCCGGGAACAGCGGTGGCAGGTGACATGGCGCACTCCTTCTCTATAGTAAGTGAGCGGGACAACCGTGTATCGCACGCGCCGGCTACGCCCGGTGTTCGGCGAGCTGAGCGCGGAGTTTTGAAATTTCCTGATTGCTGTTGCGGAGACGTTCTCCGACAAGCTGCGCCAGGCGCAGTACGATCTTCAATCCGGTGGCGGGAGCTTTTTCTATGATGTCGAACAGGTCCGGGCGAAAGAAGCCGATGAGCTCGGCGTCCGTGTGCGCAACGACAGTCGCCGATCGAGGCGACTCGTCCAACAGCGCGATCTCCCCGAAGAAGTCCCCTTCACGGAGCGTCACGAGCTGCTTCGACACGTCGTGCTCCTCGAGCACTACATTCACCTCGCCGCTTTCGATCACGAACATGCCGAGCCCCGGGTCGTCCTGCCGCACGATGTACTCCCCCGCCTCATATTTCCGCCGGTGCACGATCGCGGCGACCTGACGGAGCTCCTTCGGCTTCAGCGATTCGAAGACGGTGACCTTCGCGAGCATGTCCTCGACGCCCGACGCGTGGCGCCGGAACGGCAGCGAGTTCTTGAGCTTCTGCAGGGGCAGGATGTCTGTCGACACAGGGATCGTCTCCGCGTTGGTGGTTGCCTACCGTAATAGTAAGAACAAATTTCGAGAAAAGGAAGTGCGCCAGTGTAGGGCGAAATGATATTTCGCCCTATTTCACTGCAGTACAAACCTGAACCGGGGCGAAACGCCGTTTCGCCCTACACGTACCAATTTAGAGGAAATTGAGCCAGCCGTGCGGATCCACGCCGCCCTCGACGACGTCGAAGAAGCGCTTCTGGAGCTCGCGCGTCACGTCGCCCGCGACGCCCTTGCCGATCTTCATGCGGTCCACCGAACGGATGGGTGTGATCTCGGCGGCCGTGCCTGTGAAGAAGACCTCGTCCGCGATGTAGACCATCTCTCGCGGAATGAACATCTCGGAGATCTCGATGCCCGCATCCTTCGCGAGCTGCATCACCGATGCGCGCGTGATGCCGGGGAGGATGGAGTTGATGAACGGCGGCGTGAAGATCTTGCCATCCTTCACGACGAAAATATTTTCCCCGCTCCCCTCGCTGATGTAGCCGTTCACGTCGAGCGCGATGCCCTCGGCATAGCCGTCGGCGAGGGCCTCCATCTTGATGAGCTGCGAGTTCATGTAGTTGCCGCCGGCCTTCGCCATTGTCGGCACGGTGTTCGCGGCGGTGCGGTTCCAGGAGGCGAAGCGGACGTCGATCCCCTGTTCGAGCGCCTCGGCGCCGAGATATTTCCCCCACTCCCACACGGCCACGGTGAAGTCCACAGGACAGCCGAACGGGTTCACGCCGACGTCGCCGTAGCCGCGGTACGCGATCGGGCGGATGTAGCAGCTCTTGAGGCCGTTCGCCGCGATCGTGTCCTTGATCGCCTTTTCCATTTCGGGGATCGTGTACGGAATCTCCGCGCGGTACATCTTCGCCGAATTCACAAGGCGCACAAGGTGTTCGTCCAGGCGGAAGATCGCCGAACCGCGTTTCGTTTCGTAGCAGCGAATGCCCTCGAACCAGCTGCTGCCGTAATGGATCACATGCGAGAGGACGTGGATCTTGGCCTCATCCCAATTGATGAGCGATCCGTTCATCCAGATTTTTTCTACTTTTTTTACGGCCATTGTCGTGTCTCCATATACGATGGAAGTGATAAAATGTGTGCGTGTCTTCAGTTTTAAATTTCGTTCTCGTAGAGCCGGTACGTCTTGTAGCGCTCGCCCTTCATCATCTCGGCGGCGCGGTTCATCATGACGTTGTCTTCGAGCACCCAGCTCGCCTCGCCGAATTTGTAGCCGAGCTTCTGCGCGGCCACGGCCGTCTCGTAGAACAGCACGCCCGAGGCTCCCGACTTCTGGTATTCGGGGATCACGCCGAGGACGATGATGCGCACGAGGTCGATCTTCTTCTTTTTCGTGTAAAGGTGGTAGAGTCCGCCGAGCGTGCCGCCGTTCCTGTTGTGGATGAGCGCCCTGTTGATGTCCGGCAGCGCGAGCGAGAATCCGATCACCTCACCATTCGCCTCGGCAAGGATGATGAGGTTCGGCTCCATGACCATCTTCAGGTCCTTGGCGAGCGCGTCGAACTCGGCGTTCGTCATGGGCACGGCGCCCCAGTTGCGCGACCATGCCTTGTTGTACACGACCTTGATGCGGTCCACGTCCGCCGTGAAGTTCTTCATGTCGATAGGACGGAACGTCAGGCCGCCGCGCTGCTTGATGATGTCGTTGGCGCGGATGAAGCGTTCGGAATACACTGTGCGCTGGTCCAGGAGGTACGCGTAGAGGTCCCTGACCTTCGTCAGGCCGTACCCCTCGAACAGCCTCACGTAATACTCGGGATTGTACGTCATCATCGCAACGGCGGGCTTGTCGAACGCATTCACGAGCAGCCCGATCTCGTCGTTCACCGACGGATTCACGGGGCCGCGCATGGCCGTGCGGCCCTTCGACTTGAGCCACTTCTTCGCCTCGTCGAACAGCGCGTTCGCCACCGGCTGCTCGTCGACGCATTCGAAAAAGCCGAAGAAGCCGATTGTGTCGTTGTGTTCCTTGTTGTGGTTCTCGTTCGTGATGCCGGCGATGCGGCCGATGACCTCGCCGCCGCGTTCGGCAAGGAACATTTCAATCTCGGCATGCTGGTAGAAGGGATTCTTCTTCCTGTCGATGATCTTGCGCCGGTCCATCATGAGCGGCGGCACCCATGCCGGGTCGTTCGCGTAGATCTTCCAGAGGAACCGGATAAATTGTGTCTCGTCTGCTTTTGAACGAACGGGTCGTACCGTGAATGCTGTCGATGCTGTCATAACCGAATTGAATGAGATCACAGGGTGAAAAAAAACGCCACGCACGTGAACGAAAGGAACCTGCGTGGCGTCGTAACAAATGATGGTGCGGTGTTCTTAGATCACGCCAAGCTTTTTCCCGACGACAGCGGTGATCTCGAGGATCCTGTCCAGGTGGACCTTCTCGTGCGAGGCCATGTAGCTCGTGCGGAGCATTTCCATGCCCGGAGGCACGCCCGGCCGCACGAAGGCGTTCACGAACACGCCGGCCTGGAAGAGTTCTTCGCACATCACGAGCGTCGCATCCGTATCGCCGATGATGATAGGCACGATGCCCGTCTTCGGATCGCCGATCACGTTGAAGCCCTGCGCCTTGAATCCGGCGCGCATGTACTGCGCGTTCCAATGCAGCTTCTCGATCCGTTCGGGTTCCGCTTCGAGGATCGTGAGCGCCGCGAGCGCCGAGGCCACCGAGGCGGGTGTCGGGCTTGCGCTGAAGATGAGGGCGGGCGCGTGGTGCTTCAAATAATTGATCACCGAGCGCGTACCGACGACGAATCCGCCGAGCGAGGCGAACGTCTTGCTGAACGTGCCCATCGTCATGTCCACGTCGTTCTCGAGGCCGAAATGGCTTGCGGTGCCGCGGCCGCCCTTGCCGACCACGCCCGTGGCGTGGGCGTCGTCCACGAGGATGCGCGCGTTGTACTTTTTCGCGACGGCGACGAGGTTCGGCAGATCAACGAGCTCGCCGGAGGTGCTGAACACGCCGTCGGTGACGATGAGTTTTCCCGATTCGGGAGAGAGCCGGGAGATGACGGATTCAAGGTGCTTCATGTCGTTGTGCTTGTAGCGGATCACTTCCGCCGTCATGCCGACAGTCTGCATGTTCGCCATCTGGATGCAGGCGTGGTTGTCCTTGTCGGAGACGACATATTCGCCGCGCTGGACGAGCGTGGGGATGATGCCCTGGGCGGTTTGATATCCCGTGCTGAAGAGCAGGCAGTCTTCCGTTCCATGGAATTTCGCGAGGCGCGCCTCGAGTTCGACGTGGAGGTCGAGCGTGCCTGTGAGGTAGCGCGAACCGGAACACCCCGTGCCGTATTTGCGTACAGCCTCGATGGCTGCTTCCTTCACTTTGGGATGTGCGGTGAGTCCGAGATAATTGTTCGATCCGGCCATGATCACATGGCGGCCGCCCATGATCACTTCGGGACCTTCATTTGCTTCGATCGGACGGAAATAGGGATAGTAGCCTGCGGCTTTGGCTTCGTCTGCGCGGGTAAACGCTTTACACTTGTCGAATAAATCCAATGAGCACTCCTTACTGCGTTGCGATGGAGAATTACGGCAGGGCCTGGAAAGTACGCAGGCTGCATAATTTGATTATTACAAACCTTTTCAATATACTCTAATTGCTCAAAAAAGTCAAAATAATCTACAGTACTCCCATTCAGGCGTCATTTTCACCGAATTGCACATTATGAAGACAGCATTTGTCACAGGCGGTACGGGTTTCATCGGCAGCCATCTCGTTGAGCGGCTCATTTCCAGAGGCTACACCGTACGCTGCCTCGTGCGCGACAGGAACAAGCTTGGGTATCTGAAGAACCTCCCGATCGAGTATTTTTTCGGCGATCTGTTTTCAACGGACGTGCTCGAGCAGGGGATCCGGGGCGTCGACTATGTGTATCACGTCGCGGGCGTCGTGGCGTCGAAGACGAAGGAAGGATTCTACCGCGGGAACCGGGATGCCACACGGAACATCATCGAGGCCGCCGCACGGGTCAATCCGACGCTGAAGAAGTTCATCCATGTCAGCAGCCTCGCCGCGGTCGGTCCGGGCGAGGACCGCGTGCCGGTGAACGAGACGACGCCTTTCCACCCCATCACGACATACGGCAAGAGCAAGATGGAGGCCGAGCTTGAAGTGCTGAAGTTCAGCGGCGTGCTCCCCATCACGATCGTGCGCCCCCCGGCGGTCTACGGGCCGCGCGACCCCGCAACGTTCGACTTCTTTAAGACGATCTACGGCGGACTCGAGCCCATCGTCGGGTTCACGGACAAGTACGTGTCGCTCGTGCATTCGACGGACCTCGTCTCGGGCATCGTGCTCGCCGGCGAGAGCGATGCGTCGGCCGGGCAGACGTACTTTCTCGGCAGCGAGAAGATCTACTCGTGGAACGAGATCGGCACCGTCACGAAGCAGGTGATGGGCAAGAAGGCGTTCCGCATCCGCCTCCCCGAGCCGCTTGTCTATGCGGTTGCCGCCACCGTCGGATTCTTCGCATCGTTCGGCAGCAAACCGTCCGTCCTCAATTTCGAGAAGGGACGGGACATGGTGCAAAGCAACTGGACAGTGGACGTGGGCAAGGCCAAACGCGACTTCGGATTCAGGCAGGAAGTGGAGCTCGCCGAGGGCGTCCGCCAGACAGTGAAATGGTACCTCGACAACAAGTGGATGTGACCCATGTCCCGTGAACGACGCAACGATTTTCTCATACCGCTGTTAACCGTCTTCGCAGACATCATTGCGATAGAGGCCGCGTTCCTGGGCGCGTACTGGGTCCGGTTCTATTCCCGGCTCACGTCGGTCTTCGAGGTCACGCTCGGCATACCGGACATCCGGGCGTATGTGATCAGTTCGCTCGTCATCCTGCCGGTTTGGCTGCTCCTGTTCCAGTCGCGCGCGCTCTACGGCACGCGGCGCAACACACACATCTCGGACGAGCTCTTCGCGGTGATCCGGGTTGTGACGATCTGCATGCTGTTCACGATGAGCGCGTCGTTTTTGTATCGCGGCTTCTCGTATTCACGCGGCGTCTTCATCCTCCTCTGGGTGCTCTCGATCGGCACGGTGACCGTGGGCCGCTTCGCGGTGATGGAGTTCGAAAAATTCCTCTACCGCCGCGGCCGCGAACTGAAGACCGTCGCCATCGTCGGCAGCCACACGACGGCGGCGCTCCTCTTTTCGAAGCTCACCGCCGACCGCTCGCTCGGTTACGAGGTGGCGGGGTACTATGCCGACGCGCCGTCCGCGCCGCCCAACGCGCTTGCCGATGCCGTGTACCTCGGCCCCGTCTCGAAGCTCCGCGCCGACATCCCCGAGCGGCGGCTGCAGGCGGTGCTCATCGCCCTTTCGTACGAGCAGCACAGCCAGCTGCTTGAGCTCATGTGCAATGTCGAGGGAATGAACATCGACCTCATGCTCGTGCCCGACGTGCTGGACATGATGACGAGCCGCGTCCGCATCAAGGAAGTGGGCGGCCTGCCGTTCATCACACTCAAGGACGTGCCACTGTCCACATGGAACAGGATCACGAAGCGGGCGTTCGACATCGCCGTCGCCGCCACGGTGCTCGTGCTGACGCTGCCCGTGACTGTCGTGATCGCAGTGCTCATCAAGCTCACATCCAAAGGACCCGTGTTCTACGTGCAGGAGCGCGTGGGACTCGACGGCGTCTCCTTTCCCATCCTGAAGTTCCGGTCCATGCGCACCGACGCGGAGGCCGCAACCGGCCCCGTGCGGAATACGAAGAATGACAACCGGTCGACATGGATCGGGAAGATCCTCCGCCGCACGAGCCTCGACGAGCTGCCACAGATAGTGAACGTGCTTGCCGGTCAGATGAGCGTCGTGGGTCCGCGGCCCGAACGGCCGTACTTCGTGAATCAGTTTTCGACGGAGATACACCGCTACCTCGAGCGGCACCGGATGAAGACGGGCATGACGGGCTGGGCGCAGGTGAACGGTCTCCGCGGCAACGCGCCGATCGACGAGCGCACGAAATACGATATTTACTACATCGAGAACTGGTCGCTCGTGTTCGACATCAAGATCATCCTGAAAACGATACGCGCCGTCATTTTCGGCGACGACGCATATTAATCATAGCATACACATCATGATCGCACTCATCATTTTTTATCTGCACATACTCGCCGTCACGGCGCTGTTCACGTATCATTTTCAGAGGGAAGGGCTCGGCGGAGGGATGCTCACGGTGGGATTCTTCGGGCTCATTTTTGCCGTGGGCTGGTCCATCGCCACGCTGGTCCTGAAGCTGTTCATCGACGACAAGGGGTTCGGCGCGATGCTCGACCGGAGCGCGCTGTCGCTCGTGCTCCTGACGGCCGCCGAGGCGGTGTTCTACCACTTCTACTACAGCAGCGGCGGCCGAAAGAAACAGACGGCAGCGTGAACCTCCATCACCGCAGTTACCGCCCCAGGAACAGGCGCTCGCCGAGCCGGGGCGGGAGTCCCGCATCGATGATCTTTTGACATGCCGTGCGCACATCGTACGAAAGCCGGATGTGGTCATACGTGAAGTGCGCCGTATCGAAGACGCCGAAACTCGCGCGGGGATCGGCATCGCGCGGCTGTCCCACACTCCCCACATTAACGATATACCGTCCTCCTTTCTCCACCCGGGCCGCGGGCCCATCCTCGGAATAGATCACGGGAAAATGGGTGTGGCCAATCCAGCACATGGACGTCGTGCACAGATGCAGACTCGCGCGCGCATCCTCCTCGCCCTGAAGATACGGGAATGCCGGCGGATCCTCGAGGCTCGCATGGACGAACGTGGAGTCGCCCACCGTAACGATGAGAGGCAGCGAGCGAAGATACTGCCGCTCCGATTCGAGGATCACGGACCTCGTCCACTTTATCGCGCTCGATGCGAGCGGTGAAAATTGCGAGAGCAGGGTGTCGTCCCACAGCGCATTGTCATGGTTGCCGAGGATCGACACGGCGGCGCGCATGCGGAGCAGTTCGCAGCATTCGTTCGGATTGGCGCCGTACCCGATCGTATCGCCGAGACAATACACGGCCCCGACCGGGTGCGAGTCCAGGTACGAGAAGACTTCGTTCAACGCCTCGAGGTTGCCGTGCACGTCGGATAGTATCGCAATTTTCATGAAGTACAGTGAATTATTCTCGGAAGATCCATGTTATAGTTGAAGTTACAGCTTTTACTCCTGACAACAAAGCGAAAAACATCGGAATTCGAGACTATGAAGCGACGCGACATGCTGGCATTTCTCCCCCCCTTCGGCGGTCACCCGCGCGAGGCATCGTCTGAAGAAGACATCAACCAATTTGCAAACAGTACCCTTCCTGTGACACCGCGCTCGACAGCCGGACTGGAGCCCTATGCCGGCGTCTGGGGAACGGACGAGCAGCTCCACCTGCTGCGCCGGACGCTCTTCGGCGTTCGCCGCTCCGACCTGACGGCGGTGAGCAACAAACCGCTTGCCGACGTCGTCACGATGCTCCTCTCGCCGGGCGCCACTGCGGAGCCGCCGTTGAATTATTACGCAACATCGGCCGCGGACCCGAACGTTCCGCTGGGCGAGACCTGGGTGAACGCCCCGCCTG
>JAVBYH010000357.1 GCA_030824175.1 Bacteroidota bacterium
GTGAGATGGTTCCTGATTGTCGTATCCTGCTCAATAAAAAACCCAGCGGCTCAACTGCTGGGTTTTTGCATGACGTATCTGTGCTCTCTGCCGTTGTGCGCTCTCAGGCGAACAACGGACCGCGCCGCGGCTTAATATTCGCTCTCGTCCTCATAAAAGAAATCATCGTTGGAGGGATAGTCCGGCCAGATCTCTTCAATGCTTTCGTACGGCTCGTCGCTGTCTTCAAGCTCCTGTAAATTCTCGATCACCTCGACCGGGGCTCCGGTTCTGGCAGCATAATCAATCAGTTCATCTTTTGTGGCTGGCCAGGGCGCTTCTTCTAAAGACGATGCCAACTCCATTGTCCAAATCATACGACAAGCTCTCCTTAAAAAAATTAGTGTCTCTTATTTCTTCCGTAACAGGCCCAATTGCGCGCGGATCTTGTTGTAATCTATATCAGCCACGAAAAATTCGACCGGGTTTTTTGATTCGCCGTTTTGGCGAACTTCATAGTGGAGGTGCGGTCCGGAGGATCTTCCCGAATTGCCGGAATATGCGATCAACTCCCCGCGCTTCACTTTTTGTCCTGCACGCACCACGGGACGGGAGAGGTGCGCATAATATGTCGCATACCCGAAGCCGTGGTTGATGTCCACCGCGATGCCGTACGAGCTGCCGGTGGACCCTGCAAATTCTACTGTACCGTTCCCGGTCGCGTAGACCGGTGTTCCCACGGCATTGTGGATGTCCACGCCCTCGTGCATCCGGCGACCGCCGAGGATCGGATGCTGCCTGTACCCGAAGCCATGATACGAAAACTCGCCGTTCATCGGCTTCACCGCGGGCATTGCGGCGAATTTCACCTTATTGTTTTCCGCCTTCTGGTAGATCTCCTCCGAACTCCGACGCTGGTAGGCGATTTCTTTTTCGAGCTTCTCGACCATGCGTTGGCTCGATGTGATGAGCTCGTTTGCGTCCGTGGACACGATACCCTTGTACGTCACTTCCTTCGCGCCGCCTGTTCCGAGTTTCTGAACGTCGACGTCGATCGCCGGAAGGTCCACGGCAGAGCGCAGCGTGTTGTCGCGTTCAATTAATTTTTCCATCGTTGTGCCGAGCGCCACGATCTTCTGGTTGAGCGACCTGACCTCGGCCTTGAGCATCTGATTCTCGGTGATGAAGCTGGAGTACCCTTTCCCTTCGATTCCTAAAACATCCCCGCCTACATGATTAACCGCTCCGACGCTGAGAAACCCTGCCAACACTGTTCCTACTACCTTGAGCGCATATTTAATCTTGTATCCCCTGGCTTCGACAAACGACACCGACTCCTCAGAATAAAAGAAAAGTTTTTGTTTTTTGCGCATATCCGTTTCTTTATTATTGGAACGTGAATAGGAATTATGGAAATGAAAATATAAAATTTTGAGTGGTTTGTCAAGGTATTTCTGCCCGCCCCGACATTATTCAAAACCGGCACTATACACACATGGGTGCCGCATCGCATGCCTGTCGATCATTCGAAATCGTGCTCGAAATAATCGATGGCGCGTTTTACTTCATTCCGTGACTTTTGAGCGATGAGCTGCTCCAATTTCTTCGAAAATTCTTTGGCCGCGTCGTATCCGTGATGCTTCAACAGATAGTTCAGCGCGATCACTTCTGCGATCACCGTCACATTCTTTCCCGGGAAGATCGGGAGCTTGATGTGCGGGATGTCTACATCCATGATCGCGATGGTGTCCTGGTCGAGGCCGGTGCGCGTGAATTCGCCGTCGGATACCCATTCCATGAGTTCCACCACCACTTCCACCCGCTTCTGAAACCGGATGGAGCGGATACCGAAGATCGTCTTGACGTCGATGAGGCCGAGACCCCGGATCTCCATGAAATGTTTCACAAGATCCGTGCCAGCTCCAATAAGGATCCCTTCTCCCTTTCTGGTGATGGTTACGACATCGTCGGAGACGAGCCTGTGTCCCCTTTCTACAAGATCCAGTGCGATCTCGCTCTTGCCGATGCCTGAACGGCCGACGATCAGGAGTCCGATGCCGTACACGTCCACGAACGAGCCGTGCACTGTCGTCTGCGGAGAGAACTGGTCGTCAAGGAAATCGCTGATGAAATATGTCGCTTTTGTCGTGGCCAGCGTCGTCTGGAACACCGGCACGTTGTGGTCGGTGGCCAGGGCGATAAGCTCCGGATCCATGACGTTGCAATCCGTGATGACGATGCACGGGATGGCGAACTTGAACAATGTCTTGAATGCATCCACGCGAGCCTCCAGGGGGAGGCTCGCGAGATACAGCATTTCAGTGTTCCCGAACACCTGCACCCTGTCGTACGTGAACAGCGCGACGTAGCCGGCAAGGGCCAACCCGGGACGGTGGATGTTCTTGTCCCGGATCGGATTCTCGAAGCCGACGTTGTTGAGTGCCCGGAGTTTCAGGCGTTCTTTGATCGTTTCGAAGAGAAATCCGACGGTGATGCTCTGTTTACGGATCTCTTTTGCGTTTGTAAGCGTAGTTGGTCCCGTGGACATTAGACTTTCTCGTAGACTTTCCGGATCTTGATCCGTTCCTTTTCACGCATCTTGCTCTTGTATCGTTGGATTTGGCGTTCGATCTTCTCTATTGCTTCGTCCACGGACTTTGAAAAATCCTCGGTTTCACTGACCGCTCGGAGTGAAGTCCCGTATACTTTTACCTGCAGTTCCACCGTCTTGATGCTGTTTTGCAGCTTCTGAAAACTCAACACCATATCCGCGTTGACAATGCCGTTATAATATCGCTCGAGTTTCTTCAGCGCCGAGTACGCATACTCGCGGAGCGAATCATTCGCCGTAAAGTGGCGAGCTGTTATGCGGATGTCCATACGTCCTCCTTCGTTTATTGATGTGGTGATTCTGCGCTCTGTTCCTCCCCCGCCTTCGGATGCGCCTGCCGATAGATCTTCTGCAGGCGTTCGAGAGTCACATGAGTGTAAATTTGCGTCGTCGAAAGGCTCTCATGTCCGAGCAATTCCTTCACGACACGCAGGTCCGCGCCATTATTGAGCAGATGTGTGGCGCATGAGTGACGCAGCACATGTGGACTTTTTTGCGATAGTTCCGTAACCTCCTGCAGATATTTGTGGACGATATCAGTGAGTGACGACGGTGCGATGCGTGTACCCCGCCGGGACAGGAACAGCGGCAGGTCGCGCAATGCGTCCGCCGATGCCGCCGTTGAGCGCATGCCGATGTATCGCCGGAGCGATGCATCGGCCTCGGCGCCGAATGGAATAATGCGCTGCTTGTTCCCCTTGCCGATGACTTTTACAGTTCGTTGTGAAAAATCGATATCCTTCGTCCGGAGCCCCAGCAGTTCCGCCCTGCGGATGCCGCTGCTGTACAACAGTTCCAGGATCGCACCGTCCCTCGCCCCTTCGAATGTCGACGGGTCCGGCAGGGCCAGCACCTTCCGCATCGACGGCTCATCGATGTACTGCGGGAGCCGTTTCTCGCGCTTCGGGGTCTGCAGCCGGTGCGTCGGATCGACAGTGATCCGGCGTTGACGGACGCTGTATTTAAAGAACGAACGCAGGGCCGAAAGCTTTCGCGCCGCCGAGGAACGCGCGCTCCCGTTCTCCATCAGGAGTCCGAGGAACGCCCTCACCACCCCGGTGTCGACGAGCGCGGCGTGTGCCGTGCACTCGGGATACTCTTCTGCAATGAACGCTTCCCACTGGGCAAGATCGCGGGCGTAGGACTCCACCGTATGCATCGAATACCTGCGCTCATGCTCGAGATATGTCAGGAACACACGAATGAGATCGTGCATCGGCTCAGCGTGTTCGTCCGGCGAGCAGATCATACTGCCTGCGCCGCCCCTTCTGCATAATACTCCTCCTTGCACTCGGGACACAACAAGTAGTCACCCTTGCGCTTGGAGGTCTTCTGAATGAGATACGGATTCTTGCACTGCTTGCACGGTTCGAGCACCGGCTTGTCCCACGAGATGAAGTCGCAGGTGCCGTTCTCCTCGACGTTGTTCGAACATCTGTAATAGAAGCGTTTGCGCTTCGTCTTGCGTTCGATGATGTCGCCGTCCTTGCATTTCGGACACTTGATGCCTGTGGTGATCGGCTGCGTGTTCTTGCATGTCGGATAATTCGAGCAGCCGAGGAACTGGCCGAACGGCCCGCCCTTGACGACCATATCGGCGCCGCACAGCTTGCATTTGATGCCTGCCATGTGCTGGAACTTTTCGGACTCGTCCTCCAGTGGTTTGCGGTTTTTGCATGTCGGATATCCCGAACAGGCCTTGAACTGGCCGTAGCGGCCCCACTTGATGATCATGGCCTTGCCGCACAGGTCGCACGCCTCGCCCGCGTCCTGCTGGAGCGATTTCTTGATCCGGTTGGCCTCCCCGTCGATTGCCGTGAGCGCGGCGATGAACGGTTTGTAAAAATCGTCCATCACCTGCACGTAGTCGTTCTTGCCGTTGGCCACGGTCTCCAATTCGTCTTCCATGAGCGCCGTGAACTTGTAGTTCACGATCTTCGGGAAACTTTCCACCAGGATCCGGATGATCACCATGCCGAGCGGCGTGGCGAACAGTTTGCGGTCCTGCTGTTCCACATATTTCCTGTCGAGAATTGTCGCCACGATCTGCGCATACGTGCTGGGTCGTCCGATGCCGAGCGATTCAAGTTCCTTCACAAGGCTCGCCTCCGTGTAGCGCGGGGGCGGCTTCGTGAAGTGCTGCTTCGGCAGGATGTTCACCACCTGCGCCGCCTGGCCGGCCGCGAGCGATTTCGGCAGTTTCGATGTCGGATCCTCATCGTCTCCGGCGCCCTTCTCCTCTGCGACATCGTCGTAGACCTGGAGGAAGCCGCGGAAGATCGGCAGCGAGCCGGTGGCGCGGAAGGTGTAGTCGCCGCCCGTGATGTCTACCGTGACCTGTTCGAATGTGGCCGGACTCATCTGGCAGGCAACGAAGCGGTTCCAGACGAGCTCGTAGAGGGCGTAGAGTTCCTTGTCGAGAAATTTTTTGACGAACTTGGGCGTGTACTTGATGGAGGTCGGACGGATCGCCTCGTGGGCATCCTGTGAGGATTTGCCTTTTTTAAATAACCGCGCTTCCTTCGGAAGGTATTCGACGCCGTACGCGTTCGCGATGTACTCGCGTACGCCGGCGATGGCGTCGTCGGAGAGACGCGTCGAGTCTGTACGCATGTAGGTGATGAGACCGACGGTGCCTTCCTCTCCGAGATCGATGCCCTCGTAGAGTTTCTGCGCGAGGATCATCGTGCGCCGCGCCGAATACCGGAGGCGACCCGCGGCCTCCTGCTGGAGCGTGCTCGTGATGAACGGAGGGAGCGGATTCCGCTTGACCTGGCGTTTTTGAACGTCGGCAATGGCGTACTTCTGCTTGAGGATGTCGTTCACGTAACCTTCGGCCGTCGTGCCGTCTGCGATCTTCGGGTCGTCGCCCGCGATCTTCACGAGCTTCGCGAAGAACGGATCGCTCTTGTCGGTCTGGAATTCGCCATTGACGGACCAGTACTCGACCGGATTGAATTTCTTCACCTCGTCCTCGCGCTCGCAGATGAGCCGGAGCGCCACGCTCTGCACCCGGCCCGCCGAGAGCCCGTAATACACTGTCTTCCAGAGGAACGGGGAGATCTTGTATCCGACGATGCGGTCCATCGCGCGCCGTGCGCGCTGCGATTCGACGAGGTTGGTGTCTATCTTCTTCGGTTGGGACATGCCCTCCTTCACTCCGGCGGGAGTGATCTCGTGGAAGAGCACGCGAAGGATGTTCTGATTCTCGCTCTTGATCTCCTCGGCGATGTCGAATGCTATCGCCTCGCCCTCGCGGTCCGGATCGGTCGCGATATAGACGGAGGAGGACGTCGCCGCAAGGTCCTTCAGTTTTGCGAGTACTTTTTCCTTGCCTGCGATGGTTTCGTAGGCCGACGCATAGTTATTCTCGACGTCCACGCCCAGTTTCGATTTCGGCAGGTTCTTGAGATGGCCCACCGATGCTTCAACTATATAGTCCTTGCCTAAATATTTATTGATCGTTTTTGCTTTTGACGGTGACTCTACAATGATCAATGATTTACTCATGTGCTCCAGGTGCCTTCCTTAATGAATCGTATCTTTGCCGTTCAGCATGATGCGGCTGCCGGAATTCAGGGATTCGTCGGAATCCGAGAGCGTCATCGCAACGAGGGATTTGATCTCTTCGACGCCCGCCGTCACGTATCCCGAGACCATGACGCGGTCGATGACGACTTCGATGTCCGCATCCGAAATAAGGCCGATCTCGCGCAGCTGCATCAGGTATCCCTGTGCTGCGGGCGTGATGGCTCCGCGCTCGGCGTCGTGAAGGATGCGGAACGATTGTTCCGTGGAGGGGATCTCGTCGGTGATGAGTTCGTCGCCCATCGAGATCTTGTCGTAGACCCAGTTGAACGCCGCACTGATCTCCACGGCGGAATATCCGCGTCGTGACAGTACGGTGAGGTCGATCTCGCCCATGGGCTTGTTCTTGCGAAGCTCGCCGATGAGATAGACCAGAATTTCAACTATTTTTTCCTGCATTACAGCAAGCCGCGTTGTATGAGTGGAATTCGGCAGAATATCGCCCTGTCAGAATGTATAAAAAATATCGCTCTTGTCAAATGAATTTATTTTTTCCGCAGCGCGGCCACATGACGTTCCTGCGCGGCGACCATCACGGCCTTGTCGGATTCCGTCATGTCGTCGTATCCGCAGCAATGCAGCACGCCGTGCACAATGAGCCGCGTGGCCTCATTAAGCGGCGTGACGCCGTATTCGAGCGCCTGGCGCCGTGCCTGTTCGAGATTCACGTACACTTCCCCTTCCATCGGCGTTTCCTCCAGCGTGAAGGAGATAACGTCCGTCGTGCAATCATGCCCGAGGTGCTTTTTATTGATCGTGCGTATGGCCTTATCATCGGTAAAGACGACCGTCATCGATGCTTTGTTCCGCTTTTCCTTCGCACAAACGTAGGAAACGCAGCGCTCCGCCTCGGCCCGCGAGATCCCGATAGCCCTGCACGGGAAAAATGTGGCGACGGTTGTCATCGTTTCCCCCTTGCAGCGGGTTTTCCGGCCATCGCTCCCGCCGCCTTCGCAGCAGGCTGCTTCGCCGATGTCTTGACGGCCTTCGTCCCGGACTTCCGGTTTCCGGGCTTCCGCGTTTTCGGCAGCTCGCCGTCCAACACGGTTTCCGTGAGCGACAACGCGATGCCCGAAAGCATCACTTCGGGACCCAGGCGCGTGAAGTCGCCAGAGAGCAGCTCCCGGTCCACATTCGCATAAAAGGAGCATCCGCCCTCGCGCTCGACGATGATCCCCGAGACGATCCCGTTCCGCTCGGCGATGAACGTGACCTCTCCGAGCATGTCGCTGACGACGCAGCCGGAACAGAAATGGAGCTGGAAGTGCGTGTTCGACGTGTAGATGGAAATGAGATTTCCCGTGCGGTCGCCGATGGGGATGTCGGGATACACTTCAACGACGACACGCCGTTCGGGCGTCGCGGTGATCTCGAAGCGGTGGTTGTTCACGGAAAATTTTCCCTGAACGCCAAGAACGGCACCGATCTTTTTGATGACGCTCGGAGTAAAAACAGATTTCATTGTCATCTCGCGTATGTTCTTAAAAAAAATGTGCCGGCGGCAGGATCACCCCCCGCGTTCGCCAGTTACCACGTCAGTTCATCGCCCTCGCGAGCCGCGTCGCATATGAATGCGTCCCGTGCGTCGTTCATGATCTCGGCGCATCGCCCAACAATCGCATCCATCGCATCGTCGCTGCGGCTCGGTTCGTGATGGAACAGGTAGAGGCGCTTCACAGCGGCCTTGCGCGCCACCTGCAGGGCGAACTGATAATGCGAATGGCCCCACGTGACCTTGTCCTTGTACTCCTGGGGAGTGTACGTTGCGTCATGAATCAGCACATCGGCCCCCTGCGCGAAGTCGTAGATGCGCTTGTTGGCGTCCCCGTTCGTCGACTGGAAGAGGTTCAGGATGGAAGGCTCGAAGTTCGTCGCCTGCTTCATCATCTCCGTGCTGAAGACCTCGTTGTCGCTGATGTAGACGAGCGACTTTCCGTCGGCATCGATGCGATACCCCACCGTGTACCCGGGATGATTCATATACATCGTGCGTATCCGCGCGGAGCCGATCATGAAATCGTCCTCGAGCACCGAATGGAAGGCGATGGTCGCCTTCAGTTCGTGAAGCTGCACGGGAAAATAAATGTTCGTCATCTGGTCGGCGATGATGCGCTCAAGTGTGATGTCGCTGCGCTGCGGTCCGATGATCGTGATGGCGTTCCCCGGCACGAATGCCGGTTTGAAGAACGGAAAGCCCTGAATGTGGTCCCAGTGAGGGTGCGTGATCAGGATGGACGCCGTCACACTCTTCCCCGCCGCGGCGAGGTCCTCTCCCAATCCCCGGATGCCGGTGCCCGCATCGAGGATGAGCAAGGTTCCGTCGTCGGTATGGACTTCAATGCACGGCGTATTTCCTCCGTACCGGACGTATGCCGGGCCGGAAGTCGGGATGGAGCCGCGCACCCCCCAGAATTTTAGCTTCATCGGATGGGCCTCTTACGATTGTCCGCGAAATGCTGCAACGTAATCTACGTAATTCTGTGCCGATTGGATCAGCATCGCCCTCTCCTCATCCGTCAGTTTTCTCACCACTTTCGCCGGTATGCCCGCCGCCAGCGTCCCCTCGGGGATCACCGTGCCGCCGAGCACAACGGCCCCGGCAGCCACAAGCGCGAACGGCCCCACCTTCGCATCGTCGAGCACGACCGCGCCCATGCCGATGAGACAGTAATCGTAAATCGTCGCCGCGTGGATCACGGCGCCGTGGCCGACCGTCACATTCGCGCCGATGATGCAGGGGAATTTCTTGTGCGTCACGTGGATGACCGCGTTGTCCTGGATGTTCGTCCGTTCGCCGACGCGGATGTAATTCACATCACCGCGCACGACGGTATTGAACCAGATGGAGCAATCTTTTTCCATCTTCACGTCGCCGATGATGCGGGCGCCGTCGGCGAGAAACGTCGTCGGGTCGAGTTCCGGATGTATGCCCTTGAAGGGCATCACGGTGTACTGCACCGGCGGAAGGTCGATCGACCCCGTCGCCGTCTTGTCTGTTCCTGTATGTGGTGTCATGTGCTCGGTTTTTCGTCTTCTATGTGTGGTCTTGAGTTGGTTGATGTACTGCGTGTTACGATTTCTGAGAGCGCGGGGGCGTCCACCCCGGACGGTTCCACTTGATGAGTTCGATGTGGACGCTGCCGAGGATGACCTTCATCTTCGCCACGATCGGTATCGCCGCCTCGTCGTCGCTGAAGAAGCCGCTGAATGCGCCCGTCATGCCGAAGAAGCCGACGAAATCCGCGTGCCCGTCGAACTCCACGGTCTGGATCGGGTAGCTCACGGCGTCGATCTCCTTGACCGCCTTCGTGTTCATGAAGTTGAGAAACGTGTTCACTTCCTTCTCGTCGACGAACGACGGCACGTTCACTTCCTTCTTCTGGTGCACGTAGTTGCGCGCGTAGAAAAAGATGGACAACCCGTCCACGACGGGACCCGAGATCGGGACGGTCCCCGATTCGGTGATCGTGTTCTGCGGGGCGATGCCCTTCTCGAACTTGACGATCTTTTTCTGATAGTCGACGCGGTATCGAACGAATTTCATTTCGGCGGGATCCTTCGTCTCGTGCGCGGTGAAGTACTGCGACGCGTTCTGCGACGACATGTCGGAGAAGAAGACGTAGTGAAGGCTCACGAACGGCACGCCGCTGTATGAGTCGATGAACGCCTTCGCCTTATAGAAGGTTTTCCCGTCGCGTTGGTACGAATCCTCGACCGTGATGCGCACAGTGCCGAGGTCGAACATCGAATAGCTCACTTCGTAGATGAGCTCCTCGCCCTTCATGAACATGCCGCCCGGGGCTTGGAAGTCGATCGTCGATCCGGTGTACTCCCTCGCCTGCACATCGGCGGCCGGGGATGACGGGAAGGCTGCGATCGCCGCGACCGCAAGGATGACGCTGAACGCAAGGTGAAGGATGTTCTTTTTCAAGGGCTTGCACAGCCTTTCATGTTATCGGGGGAAGAGCCGCCGTCCGCGCAATGCGCGGGCTCGGACGGCAGCCATGAACCCGCATTACTTCAGATGCGCGAGTTGTTCCGCTTCAGGGAACAAGCCGAGCGCTTTTTTCAGCTGATTGTCCACCGTCAGGATCACCGGATACCAGCCTTCGTTGCCCCAGAAGTTGCGGGCGATATGGGCCTTCAGCCGGGCTTCGATGTAGTCCTTGTCGTGGTTGTACTGATCCTGCTTGAACTCGACGTCCTTTGTCTTGAGGAAGGCGAGGAACTCAGGCACCACAGCCTCCTTCACGTCGAATGACTTGTTGAACTGTGCGAAATTGTCCTTGTAGCGGGTCTTGATCTCCGGTCCGTGCGTCGAGAGAAATTTCGTCACGAATTCGTAGAACAGGTTCCTGCGGCTGATGACGCGCGAGAACTGGGTGCCGGTATCCGATTTCACGATGTAGTCGGGCGTGATGCCGCCGCCGCCGAAGATCGTTCGCCCTGCACCTGTCTTGTATTTCGGCCGGGTGGTGTCGGCGCTTTCTTCCTTGTGCGACAGGTTCTCGCCCTCGGCCTCTTCACGCTCGAACGCCTCGCGCTGATACTTGTCTTTCCCGTCGGAGTACGAGCGCTGGATAAGCCTGCCGCTCGGCGTGTAGTAGCGCGCGATGGTGAGGCGGAACGCCGACTTGT
>JAVBYH010000089.1 GCA_030824175.1 Bacteroidota bacterium
GATGGTGTCGGTGATCGTCCCCCTCCTGAACGAGGAAGAATCGCTTCGCGAACTCGCCGAACAACTGAAGAATTCGCTGCAGCGCATCACACAAAATTACGAGGTTCTCTTCATCGACGATGGCAGCACGGACGGATCGTTCAAAGTGCTTCGCGAAATCAACGCCCGCAACCGCCGCATGAAGGCGATCCGCTTCCGCCGCAATTACGGCAAGAGCGGCGCGATCATGGTCGGATTCCAGAAAGCCCAGGGCGAATACGTCATCACGATGGATGCCGACCTCCAGGACGATCCGGCCGAGATCACCAACCTTATCAAGGAACTCCGGGGCGGACTCGATGTCGTCTCCGGATGGAAGAAGAAACGCAGGGACCCGATCACTAAAACGATACCGTCGAAATTTTTCAATTTCGTGACGGGACTCGTCACCGGCATCAAGATCCACGACTTCAACTGCGGACTCAAGGGCTACAAGCGCGAAGTCGTGAAGAGCGTGAACGTGTATGGCGAGCTTCACCGGTATATTCCCGCCCTCGCTCATTGGCTCGGCTTCCGTGTCGGCGAAATCGTCGTGAACCACCGCCCGCGCAAGTTCGGCAAGACGAAGTTCGGGATGGGTCGGTTCTCGCGCGGTTTCCTCGATCTGCTGACGCTCGTGTTCACAACGCGGTTCGCCACGCGGCCCCTCCACCTGTTCGGCGGCTGGGGCATCGTCTCGACGCTCCTTGGCGTGGGCACCGGCGCGTACCTCGTCTACGAAAAACTCGCGAACCAGATCCCGCTGAGCAATCGGCCCCTGTTCATGGTCAGCCTCATCATGATCGTCCTCGGCGTGCAGTTCGTGTCGATGGGTCTCATGGGAGAATTGATCACCAAGGGACAGCAGAGCGAGAAGAATTATACGATACGCGAAGAAATTCACTGAGACGCACGCGCAATACAATTATAATTCGAGAGTGCGGCACGCGTTTGCGCAGCCGCACTTTTTTTACCCGTTCGATTCAGGTCCACTTATCGCACGATCGTGAAAGTACTTATCCTTGGCACGGCCTATCCGATGCGCGGCGGCATCGCGCATTTCATCGCGCTTCTGGCCTCTCATCTGAAGAAGCGCCACGAACCGCGCATCTTCTCCTTTACGAGGCAGTACCCCGCATTCCTGTTTCCGGGCAAGACGCAGATGGAGGAGGGGGCGTCCGGTATTCCCGTCGACGCCTCGGCCGAGATCGATTCGGTGAATCCCTTCAATTGGGTGCGCGTGGGCCTGAAGGCGCGCCGCGAACGGGCCGACGTCATCATCTATAAGTACTGGCTTCCGTTCTTCGGCCCGTGTTTCGGCACCATCTGTGCCATCGCGAAGTGGAGTCGTCCGACCACCGTCGTCGCGATCTGCGACAATGTCATTCCGCACGAGCACAGGCCGGGCGATACGGTGTTCACGAAATACGCGTTCGCCTTCACCGACGCATACATCGTCATGTCGGACTCCGTGGAGAAGGATCTCCGCGCAATGGTGATGCATCCGCGATACGTGAAGGCGGCGCATCCCGTCTACGAGATCTTCGGAGCCACCCTGCCCAAGCCCGACGCGCGCGCCCGGCTTGGCATCGGCGAAGGGAACGTCATTCTCTTCTTCGGATATGTGCGCAAGTACAAGGGGCTGCACACGCTTATCGACGCCATGGCGCTCATTCCCCGCTCGCTCGGCGTGACGCTGCTTGTGGTGGGGGAATATTACGGCGACGAGCAGGAGTACCGCGACCATATCGCACAGGCGGGCGTTGGCGATGTTGTGCGCGTGCACTCGGAGTACGTGCCGAACGAAAAGGTGGCTGAGTATTTCTGCGCGAGCGACGCCGTCGTCCTGCCCTACGTGTCCGCAACGCAGAGCGGGATCGCGCAAATCGCGTATCAGTTCAACAAGCCCGTCATCGTCACCGATGTCGGCGGACTCGCCGAGATCGTCGTCGACGGCGTCTCCGGCATCGTTGTGGAACCCGGCCGTCCGCAGCAGCTCGCCGACGCCGTCATCCGCTTCTACGCGGAGGGGATGGAGCCGCGGCTCGCCGCCGGCGCCGCCGAAGAAAAGAAAAAATATTCGTGGGACGCGGTCGTTGAAGCGATCGAACAATTACACGAGGGCGGCCGGAGCGATCGACAGGCGTCGTCCGTTCCTCGCCCCAGCACACCCTGACAAGGCAGACAATGCATTACGACCCGATCAAAAAAATATTCGGCGACGCCGCGCGCGGAAGCACCGTGTTCCGCCGCATCTTCTATCTGCTCCTCGATCTCATGTTCCTGCGGGCGTGGTACGTGAAGCGCGCGCTCCGCACGCTGCTCGATCCGAAGAAGACGGCGTTCACGCTGTTCGACGCCGGATCCGGCTTCGGCCAGTACTCGTACTTCCTCGCCCGGCGCTACCCGCACGCCGCCATCCACGCCGTCGACGTGAAGGACGAACAGATCGCCGACTGCAGCGCCTTCTTTCCGCGCTGCGGTCTCACAAACATCTCGTTTGCCGTCGAGGACCTGACGCAGCCCGTCCATACGGCCGAGTTCGACATGATCCTCTCGGTCGACGTCATGGAACACATCCAGGACGACGTGCTCGTGTTCAAAAACTTTTACACGGCGCTGAAGCCGGGCGGCATCGTGCTCATTAACACGCCGTCGAACCTCGGCGGCTCCGATGCCCACGACGACGAGGACGAGAGCTTCATCGGCGAGCACGCGCGCAACGGGTACGGCGCCGACGAGATCACCGAAAAACTCCGCTCGGCAGGCCTCCATGTGAAGGAGATCTCCTATACCTACGGCCCGATCGGCATGGCGGCATGGCGGCTCGGCATCAAGTATCCCATGCAGGCGCTCAATGTGAGCAAGGCCTTCTTCCTCGCGCTGCCGTTCTATTATGCGGCCACACTCTGGCTCACGCTCATCCTCATGTACCTGGACTACGCCGGAACGAATGCCGAGGGGGCCGGATTGCTCGTTACGGCCGAAAAACGATGATTTTATTATCGGACCATAAATATTTTTCCAAGGGTTGACTTTTAAAGGAGTTTTCCCTATTTTTAAGATTCAAATACCAACCTACCAGGCTATTTTTGATTTGAGGAAGGATGCACACGATGTACGCAGTCGTAGAAATCGCAGGACAACAATATAAAGTGAATCCGACGGAAAAGCTCTACGTTCCGAGATTAGAGAATGCTGTCGATTCCACGGTGACGTTCGACAAAGTGCTGCTTCGCGCCGACGAGACCTCGATCGTCGTGGGCGCCCCCACAGTGGCCGGCGCAACGGTTGCAGCCAAAGTGCTCGCGCATGTGAAGGATGACAAAGTCATCGTTTTCAAGAAGAAGAAGCGCAAAGGGTATCGCGTGAAACGCGGTCATCGCCAGCAGTACACTGAAATTGAAATTACGTCTATAAATTAATATTCAGATAAGGAAGTATCGAGTATGGCTCATAAAAAAGGCGGCGGAAGTTCGCGCAATGGTCGCGATAGTAATGCCCAGCGTCTCGGTGTGAAGCGCTTCGGCGGGCAGGCTGTGAATGCCGGTGAAATCCTTGTGCGCCAACGCGGCACGAAGTTTCATCCGGGCGAAAATGTCGGCATCGGTTCCGACGACACGCTCTTCGCATTGAAAAGCGGCGCAGTGAAATTTCACCGTGTCGGCAGAGATCGTCAGGCCGTTTCCATTATTTTAGCATAAACAGGGACGGTCGTCGGTATGACGAAAAAAACGAGTTGCGTGAGAGCTTTTCTTATGCAACTTTTTTTTTGTGCGCAAAGAAGGTGACGGCGCGCCGCGGGCGTACCTCACCATTTACATTCGCGGGCTCTAGTGGTTGTGCCCGCGTTGAACTGAATCTTACTCTGGAGAATTGAATGAAAATTACAGTTATCGGTGCAGGCAACGTCGGCGCGACGGCTGCACAGCGTATTGCTGAGAAAGAACTTGCCAATGAAGTGGTCCTTATCGACGTCGTCGAGGGACTCCCCCAGGGCAAGGGACTCGACATGTATGAATCTGCACCCATCGAAGGCTTCGATTCGATGGTTATCGGCACCAACTCCTACGACACGACTGCCAATTCCGATATTATCGTCATCACCGCCGGCATCGCGCGCAAACCCGGTATGAGCCGCGACGACCTGTTGAACACGAACGCCGGCATCATGAAGTCCGTCGTCGAACAAGCCGTGAAAGTGTCCCCCAACGCCATCCTCGTTATCGTCTCCAATCCGCTCGATGTGATGGTCCATGTCGCCATGAAGGCTTCGGGCTTCGACCGCTCGCGCGTCATCGGCATGGCAGGCGTGCTGGACACCGCCCGCTTCCGTTCATTCATCGCAATGGAACTCAACGTGTCGGTTGAAGACGTCACGGCGTTCGTCCTCGGCGGCCACGGCGATTCGATGGTCCCGCTTCCGCGCTATACCTCCGTTGCCGGCATCCCGCTCACCGACCTGCTCGACGCGGCAACGATCGACAAGCTCGTCACGCGCGCCCGCAACGGCGGCATCGAGATCGTCAACTTCCTCAAGACCGGCAGCGCCTATTATGCTCCGTCGGCTGCAGCGGTCCAGATGGTCGAAGCGATCGTGAAAGACAAGAAACGCATCCTTCCCTGCGCGGTGCTCCTTAAGGGCGAATTCGGCCTCACAGATACAATCGTGGGCGTGCCGGTGAAGCTCGGAAGAAAAGGCATGGAACAGATTATCGAGATCAAACTGACGGAATCGGAAGCCGCGGCATTGAAGGCGTCTGCGGATGACGTGAAAGTCAATATGGATAAGGTGAAATTTTAGAGTTCGTTCGCTCCGAAAAAGTATAGTCCGTTTGCGCCCCTTTTCATGGCACAACGGACTGTGCTTTTTTAAACCCGGCCCGATGTCCTCATCGCAGTACGTCGAGGCCCAGGAGGGCCGCCGCGTACGTCAGTTGCTCCCTGAGATCTCCCCTGCAGACCATCTGATGATCCCCCAGAGAGTGTTTCGTATAGGTGTCGGCGGAATCGAGGGTGATACGCAGCCGTGCCCGCCCGTCCGGATCTGCGGACAGGCCGCCCGCGGTGCCGACAAAGAGGTCCATCGCCGTTCCGTTGCGCCCGATCCTGCAGAGCGTCACCCGATCGTTCAAGGGCTCCGCCATATCCGGGCTGACGCCGATCTCCCTTTCGTCGTGTGTTCGCCGCGCCGCCCGTATTTCAGCGGCTGCCGCCGCATCCCGCTTCGCCGCCCGCCGAATACTCCCGCCGCCGACGGCCGGTACGCAAAGCCACTGCGCGTCTGTCGCCAGACCGTTCACGAGCCGCATCGTTGCCATTGCATCGATGTCTCCCTCGTCGATCCGCTCCGCTCCGTCTTCATCGGCCGGGGAATCAGTCGAGGCACGGAAGCGTTCGACAGCCTGGACCGCCTCCCACAATGGTACGATCTCCCGGGAATTGCGTATGAACCACACGAATGATCCGTTCCGCTGCAGAGTGCTGAATACATCCATCGTCGCCGGTGCGGCGTTCCGTTCCAGCAGCATGCGTCCCTTCGACAGCGTGATGAAGCCGCCCACGAAACCGGCGCACAAGGCAACCGCAGAAAAATGCCCGGCGGCCTTCAGCATCCACAGCTGCACCGCCCCGCTCATCGCGGTGAACACGCCGAGGCCCTGTTTCATGTCGTGGAACAGTTCGTCGGCCTCTTGCTCGGAGCGCACGGTCACCGGCCGTATGCGGGCGCCTGTGTGACTGAATGCGGAGGCGATCGCACTCTGAATGGCTTCGATGCATCCGGTGCTTTCCTCGTCTCCGGGCCAGAAGCCGGATTCCAGAAAAACGATTGAGGTGATGGGGGTCGAGTGGGTGAGCGTGATCATAGTATGTTGGTTATCAATCCCTTTGCGTTCCGGTGTGCGGCATGTGTCACTTCCCCGTGTCGTATTGTGCGGGGATACACTCGATCGTGTCGCCGACGCCGATCGATCCCGGTGTGCGGACGAGGGCATTCTGCCCGAAAAGTATTTTGCCCCCGGTCTTCCTGAAGCCTGCAAGTGTTGCAAGGGGTTCGGTGCCTTTGTGCCCCGTCCGCTGATCGATCGTTGTAATGACGCAGCGTGCGCACGGCTTGACGATCTCCAGCACAGCTCCGCCTGCCGTCATGGTGCTCCATGCGTCTTCGGCGAACGGCTCCGCACCTTCCACGACAATGTTGGGCCGGAATCGGTCCATCGGCACCGACTCCGCCAGCCGCGTATTAAGCGCGTCGAGCGACGCTTGTCCCACGACAAGCACGGGAAATCCATCCGAGAACGCCGTCTGCTCGTGATGCCGCGCGTATGTTGCGTCGACAGCCCGCCTCGCATCGTCGGGAAAATATACGACGGCGCACGGTTCCCCCAGAAGGGCGCTCATCCAGTCGCTCGCTTCGCGGTCCGATTCCATGGCGTCGACGGCATCGTCCCACACAACAACCGTCCGTCGAACCGCCGATGAGGGATACAGCGGCAGATGCATCTCGCCGTAACCGGGTGCACTGAGTTTCAGTCGCATCACGTCGATCGAGACGTCAATCTGAGAAAGGAGGGGATGTGTGCGCTGAGAAATGAATGATCCAGCGGCATCGACGACCATCCAGCGCCTGTCGAAACGCAGTCCGCGCTCTTCAACCGATGAGTGGCGGAGTGCGATGCCCCGTGCGGATTTTAAAGGGTAAATGTAGATGTCTTTGATGCGGAGACCGCGCTGTGTCATACGCGAAGCTTCATTGTGACGGCGTTGCCCTCATCGTTGAATGAAACGGATTCCATGAGCGTCTTCATCAGGAACACTCCCCGGCCGCCCGCCCTCAACAGGTTCTCGTCGTGAAGCGGGTTCGGAATCGACTCCGGGGTGAATCCGCCGCCCTCGTCCGTGATCACCACCGTCAGCACATGCTGATCCAGCGTACACGACACGGTGACGAACTTCGATCTGTCGTTCTTGTTGCCGTGTATCATGCCGTTGTTCACGGCCTCGGTGACCGCCACGAGCAGCGCGTGGAGTTTCTCTTCGCTGATGCCGAAATCGTCGTTCAGACGAATGAAGAAGTCTTCAACCTTGTGTATATTCCTCGTGTCGCTTTCGAGGATGAGTCGATGTTCAACCGGTGTCTGATCGGATAGCGTCGCCACGGGACTTCCTTTCTATAATAAATATCTGACGGTCATTGTCACATTGGACATCCCTCGGGCGCCCGACCCTGTCTGCTTTTGGTACTCCCTCCATCCCCGGAGTTCTATTCTCGACCGCGGAGAGAATGTGAGCGTGAGGTCCACTGTCGGTCCGATGCTGTAATACGTGCTTTCGAACACACGCACTCCCTTGTCGTATCTGAACCGCTTCTGCGCGAACGACCGGATTCCCACCGCGCACAGTACCGATTCGTTATTCGTGAAACGTAATTGCGGGGAAAAAGTTACCTCTTCCACACGCTGCAGGGGGCGTTCCAAAAATTCCCGCCACCGCAGTTCGCCCCGCTCATACACGCGTATGACGCCGTATGCATCAAATCCGAACCGGTGTGTTATATCGTATGAGAAAGAATCGAGAAAAGCAACCTGTCTGTACGAATAACTTTTCACGGTGGGGATGAGCAGCTCGAAGTCGAAGACTGTGTAATTGGCGAGCACATCGAAGAGCGTCTTGTTGCGTACGCCGTCGAACGGCGTCGCCGTGACCTCGGGTGCAAGGCGGAAGATCCTGTTCCAGTTGTTGTTCGCACTTCGTTCGCCCGAAATGTAAACGGTGTGTCCCAGCGTCGCTTCGGCTGTCAGCGCGAGCGCGACATAGTCGCTCGCCTGGTGCTCCTCGCGCAGGGCGGCGGTGACGAGCAGTTCATCCCGGTCGTCGGTGTTCGAGGAATCCGGCGTGTCGTAGCGGAAGATGCCGGAGGACCCGGTGAAGCTCAGACGGTCGCGCTCTGAGAGTTCTGCCTGGAGCGATGCCTGGAGGCGCGTCGTCAACGCCGTATTGTCGAGCCGCTGCTCCTGCCGCGAACGCTGAACCTGGAAGGTGTTGTCGATGCCGGAAATCGTCTCGATGGAGTGCTTCTCGTCGCGCTCGCCGAGCACGAAGCCGAGCGACGACTCGCTATCCTCCGTCCGGTAGCGGACATCCCAGGCGCCTTCAATGCGGAACTCCTGCACGTTCGTTGTAAACGGGATCGCCGACAACATCGAGAGCGCCTTGTAGCGATACGCATTGCTGATCGAACGGTTCTCAAGCGTGGCGGTGAACGACGCCGAGAGCGGATGCTGCGCGCCGTACTGAAGCACATTCGTCAGGGCGTACGCATCCTCCGTGCGGGACCGGATATTCGTTTGCACGCCGAATGTCTCACGTACGGTGTTATCCGCGGGTACGTAAAAATCCCACCGGTTCCGCACCCATCGCACACGCATCATGTCTACCGATCCTTCGGAAAAATCCTTCCTCAGGTACACCTCCGCGTTGTCGTTGCGAAACCGCCGCGGCGACAGGTCGCTCTCGGCGATATGGAGCACGGCCGCCGTACGGAAGCCTCCCGCATCGAGCGAATCCATGGCCATCGAAAACTTATAGAGTGGCCCTCTGTCACTCCGATCCTGCTGCTTGTCCAGCCTGAGCCCGATCATCGGCGTGAGGGAGAAATGCTCCAGCGGCGTCCATGTTACCCCCGCGGCGCCCGAATGCTGGGCTGCGGTTCCCGAAGAAAGGGTTTGATTGTCGGATGAAACGAACGATTGCGCCTCGACCGTGATGCCGAGCGGGGCGGAGAGCCTGCGCGTGAGGCTGAACGAGAAGATGTTGGCGTCGCGCACCGTTTCTTCCGTCTGCTTCATGAGTGAGCGTGATGACGTGTTGAGGATCTTCGCGACGACGGATTCGGTGGTGAATCCGTACGCGCCGTTAAGCAGCCACGAATAGGTGTACGCGTTATGATCGAAGGCGAGGCGAACGGCATTCGAGTCCGCCGCAGGTGCGGCACCTGTCTGAACGGATTCGATCTGCGCGTGAAGGAATGCCGGAAACGCGGCAGCCAGCAGCAGCACCATGAACGCATGCAGCGTCAAGCATCTGGTCTGGATAATGTTTCGCCCTTATCGTCGTCGTTTTGTAGGGCGAGATTCATCTCGCCCCGTCGTTGGTTTTTGTAGGGCGAGATTCATCTCGCCCTGCTTTACAGTGTAAAGAGATCATGCCACGTGTACCGCGGCGCGTATCCGAGCAGCAGCGACGCTTTTTCATGCCCGATGAGCGGTGCCGGCTGCGACATCGACGCCGCTATCTGCGTTACCTCCGGGTAGAATTCGCCGATGAGTTCCGTGGCGGGGCGCTCAGGCCAATTCTTCGGTCCCGTGATGAACATCGCTTCATGCAGCACGGGCAGGTCTATTTCAGCCGCCAGCCTGTGCGCCTGCGCCACGTCGTAAACATGAACATACGTCCACAGATTCTTCTGCCATTGGGAATACTCCTTCACGAGCTCCTTGTAGAATTCGATGGGACCTGGTTCGGGCACCCATATCCACGGCTCGCGCAGGCATACTGTACGCATGCCGTAGCGCGCGGAATACGAACGGCAGATTTCCTCTGCCACCGCTTTGCTCAGACCGTACGGATCCTGCGGCCGCAGGCTGTGGTTCTCGTCGATTGGAAAGTACTCGGGGATCATGCGGTGCGTCATGAACGCAAAGCCGAGCGTCGATTCGCTCGACGTCAATATCACCTTCCCGATTGTGTTCCGCGCCGCGGCCTCGAGCACGTTAAATGTGCCGTTCACGTTCAGATGGAACACCTCTTCGGCCGTGTTGTTGAGAGGATGGGGGATGCCGGCCATGTGAATGACAGTCTCGTATCCGCTCATTGCGCGGGTGACCGCTTCGAGGTCCAGGACATCGACGCGGTGAAATGCCGCGGCCGATGCAGTATCGGCTATGTCCAACACTCCGACAGTGTGTCCGTGCCGCAGCAGGTCCTCGACGATATATTTGCCGACGAGTCCGGATCCGCCTGTGACGAGAATCTTCATAAATACATGACGTTTGGTGTGATTGCCCCGTGGTCATTGTTTGACATACACACGGCGTTGGGTTATATTTAAAGATAATGAAAACTATGATTCGATATGCCATTTTTTTTCTCGGCGCGGCCGGGGTGCTCTCTGTGACAGCGCTCCGCGCCGGCGCTCAGGAAAAATACTGGATTTATTTCGCTGACAAGGGGACCGGGCATCGCACGCCCGCATCGAAATCGTACAGCGTCCGTGACTCCGAACGCCTCCTCGGCATCACGCAGCGCGCGCTCATCCGCCGCGCGAAGGCGGCCGCTTCCGGTTCCATCGACGCGCTCGACCTCCCCGTGGCCGCCGAATATACGCGCGCGCTTCGGCGCGCCGGTGTCGTACCCGTTGTCGAATCCCGCTGGCTCAATGCCGTCTCCGCGTCCATGACTGAAGAACAGCGCGGCCGCATTGCCGGCCTCGGCTTCGTTGCTTCAATCGAAGCCGTGCGCGCGCATCATGTGGATCGTCTTCACGCGTCGGTTTCAGCATCGCAGCCGTCAGGCAAAACCGTTCCTCGGTCCGCCTCGGGCCTCGACTACGGCACATCGCTCGAACAGGTCCAGCAGATCAACGTGCCGCTGCTCCACGACCTCAACATCACCGGCGAGGGGGTCCTCGTCGGCATGCTCGATTCCGGTTTCCGTTGGCGAACACATGA
>JAVBYH010000080.1 GCA_030824175.1 Bacteroidota bacterium
AAGGCGACGAGGTCGTGCAGCTCTATATCCGCGACGTCTTCAGTTCCGTCACGCGTCCGGTGAAGGAACTGAAGGGGTTCAAGCGCATCGCGCTGAAGCCGGGCGAGACGCAGACGGTCTCGTTTACGCTCACGCCCGAGCATCTTGCATTCACGAACATCGACAAGCGGTTCGTCGTCGAGCCCGGCGAGTTCACGATCATGGTCGGAAACTCCTCGCGCGACGAGGACCTGACGAAGCTCGTGCTGCATGTCGTATAATGCGGCGGCATATGTGAAGCGTGTAGGACGAGCTTTAGCTCGTCCAGGGCGAGATAAATCTCGCCCTACAATTTCCTCTATCGTAAAGGTGAAAGCGTGCAACTGAAATCTGAAAAACTCTCGATTGGCGAAAAGATAGGCTACAGTCTCGGCGACGGCGCCGCGAACTTCGTGTTCATGACGATGATCCTGTTCCAGTTGAACTTCTATACGGATACGCTCGGCATCTCTGCCGGCGTGGCTGGAGCGCTGCTCCTCATCGGCCGGTTCTGGGACGCGTTCTTCGATCCAATGATGGGCACGCTCGCCGACCGTACGAACACGCGCTGGGGCAAGTTCCGCCCCTGGGTGCTCTGGACCGCGGTACCGTGGGGCATCATGATGGTGATGGCGTACTCGACGCCGGATTGGGGCTACACGGGCAAGATCATCTACGCCCTCCTGACGAATATCATCCTGATGACGCTCTATTCGGCGAACAACACGCCGTACTCTGCCATGACAGCCGTCATGACCGGCGACGTGAACGAGCGGACGAGCCTCTCGTCGTACCGCTTCGTTGCGGCGATGGTGGCGCAGCTCATCGTCGGCGGATTCACGCTCCCGCTCGTCGCGAAGTTCGGGCAGGGCGACACTGCGAAAGGCTGGCAGTTGACAATGGGACTCTGGGCCCTGATCTGTCTCGTCGCGTTCGTCATCACATTCCTGTCGACAAAAGAACGGATCACGCCGGACCCGAAACAGAAATCGAATCCGAAAGAAGATTTCGGCAACCTCCTCAAGAACGGTCCGTGGGTCGCGATGTTCATCCTCACCCTCTCGCATTTCATCGTCCTTGCGATGCGGGGAGGCACCATGTTCTATTATTTCCAGTATTTCGTCGACAAGGACAGTCTCTATCAATTCCTGTCGGGAGCCGGATTGACGAGCGCCCCCGGGACCGAGGGGCTCTGGTATTCGCTGCTGAACACGTTCGGTCTGATCATCGACGAAACAAAGTCGAATGTCGGCGCCGTCGGCTTCAGCCTTCTGAACATGTCGAGCCAGTTCGTTACTGTCGTCGGCGTCGCATTCTCCACGTACCTCTCGATCCGGTTCGGCAAGAAAACAATCGCCATCATCGGCTTCTCGCTCACCACGGCGTTCATGGCGGCGTTCATCCTCCTGCCCGCCGATGCCATCTGGGCGATTTTCATCACGGATTGGCTGCGCGCGCTGACGTATGCACCGACGATCCCGCTCATCTGGGCGATGTTCGCCGATGTGGTGGACTATGCGGAATGGAAATTCAAACGCCGTGCTACGGGCATCATCTATGCGACGATCCTCTTCGGCCTCAAGACCGGATTGAGCCTCGGCGGATTCCTCGCCGGCTGGTTGCTCTTTTTCTACGGCTATCAGGCGAACACCGTGCAGACGGCTGAAGCGCTCCTTGGCATACGCATGACGATCAGCGTCTATCCGTCCGTGTTCTTCGGTATCGTTGTCGCATGCCTGTTCTTTTACACGATCACGAAAAAGCTCAACCTGCAGATCCAGGACGAATTGGCCGAGCGCAGGAAGCAGTTTCAGGTATGACGGGCCGGGATCTCCGAAAAGTGGCGGCAATACAGGCTTGATTCATATGGAAAAAATCTTTACTATTGAATCAGTTCAATGCTAATTGAACTGATATAATTTGTTCGACATCCTTTGCGAGACGGTCCTCCGTCTCCGGGTCCGCGCACACAAGTACATGATGTAACGTCACAAAAAAATCACACGGAGGACGATATGAGTGTTGGTAGCACGTTGTTTAAGCAGGCGGGTGCGATACTGTTGCTGTTCTTGTTTCTTTTTCACGTGTCGAGTGCCCAGGGATCCGGTACTGTAAAGGGGACGGTGTTCGACAAGGTCTCGAAGGAGCAGCTCCCCGGCGCCAACATCCTTGTCAAGGGCACAGGCATCGGCACGACAACAGACATCTCCGGCTTCTTTACGCTGCGCAATGCGCCGGCAGGCCGCCAGACGCTCGTCGTCACGTACCTTGGGTACGTCACCGCGAGTGTCGCCGTAACGATTCCCGAGAACGGAACTGTCACGCAGGTCGTCAATCTCACCCCCACCGCGATCGAAGGCGAAGTCGTCGTCATCACCGCCCAGGCGCAGGGACAGCTGCAGGCGATCAACCAGCAGTTGTCGTCGAACAAGATCGTGAACGTCGTCTCCGAGGCGAAGATCCAGGAGCTGCCCGACTTCAACGCAGCCGCGGCGATCAGCCGCCTGCCAGGCATCTCGACGCTCGAGAGCTCCGGCGAGGCGACGAAGGTCGTCATCCGCGGCCTCTCGCCGCAATACAATCTCATCTCCGTCGGCGGCGTGTCGCTTGCCTCCACCGGCAGCTCGCAGATCGGCGCGTCCTCTCAGGGGCAGGGGGCCGGAGCCGCGAATTCGATCAACAACGACCGTTCGGTCGACATCTCGATGATCACGCCGTACATGATCAAAACGATTGAGGTGTTCAAGAGTCTCACACCGGACATGAACGCCAACGCCATCGGCGGCATCGTGAATATGAATCTTCGCGAAGCGCCGTCCGGCCTCCACACAGATTTCCTCTGGCAGTCGGGGTACACCGACAAGGGCAAGAACTATGGCAATTACAGGACAGTCGCCTCGGCCAGCGATCGGTTCTTCGAGAATGCGCTTGGCGTCTACATCCTCGGCAACGCCGAGAAGTACGACCGTGATGCGGACAATATGACGGCCACGTATAACACGAGCTACATCGACAAGGATCCCGCCAGCATCTATAATAAAGTACGAGTAAACACCGTTCAGCTCAACCGCCATTTTGAAACGCGGCAGCGCTACGGCGGCAACCTCATTCTCGACTACCGCCTCCCGGCCGGCATCCTGCGGTCGATCAACATGTTCAGCCGTCTCCGTTCCGATTACAAGGATTATAACGAGGTGGAAGACTTTTTCTCGCATAATCTCAACTTCACCTATCGGCAGGGTCTCGCTACCACCGATATCGCGATGAACTCTCTCGAGATCGAAAACGATTTCGGATTCATGTCCATGGATGCGAAAGTCGCCAACACCTATTCGCTCAACTCGAATCCGTATTCGCCCTTCTTCCAGTTCAGCCAGACAGGCGGCGTGTATAGCAACACCGTGCCGTCCAACACACCGCCTGAAAATCTCATCTCGGGGGTTCGGTACGATGGTACCGCAAAGACGTTCTTAAGTAACGCGAGCCTCTTCAGCAGCCAGGCAAAAGAGAATAATCAGATCGCCAAGGCCAACTTCAAGATCCCGCTCAACATCAGCAACACCGTCTCGGGCTTTTTGAAGTTCGGCGGCGAGTACAAACACGGCCGAAACGCGAACGATCAGAGTACGCCTTACTTCGATGCGTCGGCCACACTGACCTCATCGACTCCGTCGATTGCGAAGGCGGTGATGGAGGGCATCATGGCGAACTTCCCGATCACTGCCGACCGCTCCGCCGGCAAGTTTCCTGTGACGCAACTCACTTCCGCGAATTCGAAGGTCTTCGACAGCTTTCTGGATGACAAATTCGGGCGCATGTTTTGGGGGGCCGACGCCGGAATCCTGACAAGGATTCTCGACTATGTCCGCACAACTCCGGCATTCGATGGCATCAATTCGAGCTCCACAAATCCCGGCGGATGGTTCCAGGGATACTATCAGACACTTCCCAACGATTATGTGTACACAGAAAATTACGGCGCCGGATATCTCATGTCCGAGCTCGCGATCGATCCGGGCATCCTGATCGTCGGCGGCGTCCGGTACGAGGATGTATCCTCCACATTTCAGGCATATAATCTCCTGGATGGACGCGATCCGAAAT
The DNA here is from genome assembly GCA_030824175.1 of Bacteroidota bacterium. Classification (GTDB taxonomy): domain Bacteria; phylum Bacteroidota; class Ignavibacteria; order UBA10030; family UBA8401; genus CAISDA01. The sequence goes on from JAVBYH010000080.1 coordinate 4,123, forward strand.
CCCAGTCGTTCACCAAAGTCACTGTCGAACCCAAGAATCATTTCCTGCTTCCGATGGTCCAGATCAGGGTGAACCCGGTTGAATGGGCCGATGTCCGCTTTGCATACGGCCAGACGCTTGCGCGGCCCGATTTCTACCAACTCTCGCCTCACTATAATATCGATTACAGTCATAACAACGTCTGGGCGGGCAATCCGAAGCTTGTTCCCGCTCAGGCGTACAACCAGGATTTGATTGTGACCTTCCATGGCGACAAGCTCGGGATGTTCTCCGTGGGCGGTTTCACGAAGAAGATCGAAGACTTCACCTATTACATGTCGTACAAACTCCGGGACGCCGGCTATCCCGGGTACGATTCAACCGGAACATATGGCGCGCTCGGAAGTCCGCCGAAAGACGGGGCAACGCTGTATACCTACAGGAATAACCCGAATCCGGCGTACGTGACGGGACTCGAACTCGACCTTCAGACGCGCCTGTGGTATCTCCCGTTCCCGTTGGACGGCATCGTGATCGGCGCAAATTATACGCGCATCTGGTCGCATTCAAAATACGCGCTGCGCGACGAGATCATACATGGCATACCGGGCCGTCCGGGCTACTTCGTCGAGCGTGTCGACAGTGTGCGCGAGGGCCGGCTTGTCAACCAGCCCAACGATATCGCCAACGCGTTCGTCGGGTACGACTATATGGGTTTCTCCGGAAAAGTCTCCTTCATTTTTCAGGGCAACTCCGTCAGCGGTATCGGGCAATTCCGCGAACAGGACAGTTTCACCGACGATTATTATCGGGTCGACGTGTCGATCCGCCAGAAACTTCCAGTGGACGGCCTTCAGGTGTTCCTCGATGTGAACAATACGAACAACCGGCAGAACATCGCCCGTCAGATCTCGATCGGCGGATTTACGAACCAGAAAAATTACGGTCTCACGGCAAACATCGGTGTGCGCTACGCATTTTCATTGGCGGAGTAAGCGCGACAACGCCGGCGCCGTACAGTGTGAACGAACAAAGAAGGTGTACCATAATCATCGCTGTTATAAACAATAGGAGATCTACAATGAGAAAAAATATACTTGCTCTACTGGGAGCCCTGCTTGTTCCGATGTTACTGTGTGCACAGACGATCGTGAAAGTGCCGAGTGATCTTCCTCCGCAGGAAGGGAATCTCAATGCAGCCGTCCAACTGGCGATCGATGCGGGAACGCTTTCCACGACGGAGTTCCAGCTCGAACCGTACGGGTATTACGTCCTCATCGGAACGATCAATGTTCCCGCCGGCAAGACGCTGACAATCACCGCTCCCGCGCCCGGCACGACGCAGGCTACGGCACCTCCGCAGATCGTGTGGACGGCCACCGGCGGCGTGGCAAGCACCAACCCTCCGCCTGCGGCCTTCGACTGCTTCGGCGATCTCGTGCTCAAGAATGTGTGGATCCGCTATGCAACAACGACGGGCACACAGGTCGGAACGTCGGTCGTGTTTGAAGAAAATTTGACCGCTCCGAACGGACGCAACGGCACATTCGAGAACGTGATCTTCGATTATGCCCCGTGTCCGTTGCTTTCCGCCGGCGCCGTGACGATCAATTGCAGCAAGTTCAAGGGATCGTTCAAAAACTGTTACTGGAAGAATTGCGTCGATGCCCACCTGCGGTATTACGGCCGCGCCGTGTCCTTCCCGTTCGACACGCAGGGATTCACCGCAGACAGTCTGCAGTTCGAGAATTGCACGTTCGCCAATCTCGGCTATGTGATCATGCAGGAAAAGGGCGAGTACACGAATTATGTGAAGTTCAACCACTGCACGTTCGTGAACATCGTGCAGTTCGCGTTCGAGTCGGGATGGTGGAATAAAATGTCCGTGACAAACTGCCTCTTCCAGAACTCGTACATGTTCGGCTACCTGCCTTCGCAGCAGGGCACCGGAGATCCGAACGGCGCGACACTGCGTATCGACAGTGTGGCGACATTCGGCTTCACGGTTCCATACACCGATCAGGACCGCCGCATCCTCTTTTCCCACTCGAGCAACTATACTGAAAAATGGCTCCTCGATTGGATGCGCTGGAACCCGTACTCGATCGACAAATTCAAGAACCGCTTGAGCGACGATATCCCGGTTCCGCAGCCGATGGTCAGCCCCGCGACGATGAACAACTTCTTTTTAGCCGTCGACGGATCGGGCAAAAAAGTGTTCCCCTATATGAACGTGTTCAAGCTCGACAGCGTCTCGAATCCCGGCTTCATCGTAGCGCCGACGGATTCCGGGAAGCTCAAGATCTACATGTATAAGAAGTGGAACGACAACTCGGATACGAACTGGGCGTACAGTCCAGAGGATGGTTTCCTGGGAAAATGGCCGTTGACTGAAAATATGGCCTATACGAATTCCAAGCTCAAGACGATGGGCATGGGCGGGTTCCCGCTTGGCGATCTGTATCGCTGGTGGCCGACGGAGTATGCGAAGTGGAGTGCGCAGGCGAACGCTGAAAATTCCAGCATCGCGCAGATGCTCGCCACAGGTGTCATCACAGCCGTACGTGAACAGGCGGGTGCGACTGTTCCCTCGGAATTCGGCCTCGAGCAGAATTATCCGAATCCGTTCAACCCGACGACGCAGATCGGGTACTCCGTTCCGAAATCCAGCTACCTGACGCTGAAGGTGTACAACCTTCTGGGACAGCACGTCGCAACGCTGTTCGAGGGGATGCAGAACGCCGGCAGGTTTACGGCTGACTTCGATGGGAAATCATTGTCGAGCGGCGTGTATATGTATCGTCTGCAGTCCGACAACGTGTCGATCACGAAAAAGTTTATGCTGATGAAATAATGCAAGAACGTGAATGTGCTTTCACCGGTCCGGAGATGTGCTCAACGGCACTCTCCGTACCGGCTTCCATACCGATGAAGTGTTGTTTCAAAGCGTGCTTGTTCTCTTATCAATTACTGGAGGATTCATGAAAAAATTTGAAAACATGTGGAAAGTGTGTGTGGCTGCAGTGTTCACGCTCTTCGCGGTGACGGCGCAAGCGCAGACACCCGTCAGCAAGTGGGGATCGACGGCTCAAGGCAAAAACTGGCCGATCAAAGTGACCTCGGCTACCACCGCCGGTAATGCGCAAATCGGCGCCGGCACTGCCAAGCCGGGCGGCTGGTCGACGATCCGCGGCGGATTCGAGACCGCATTGACGGCTACAACCACGCAGGCGGTTGTTGTCACCGGTCAGATGGAATTCATGGGCGGCGGCGGCGTCTCGGCGTATACATGGATGCGCTACGCGCTGACGTATCAGGACAGTTCAACATTGAATTACCAGAATACGGATACCGCTGCCTGGGTGAGCCCGAAGGCGCACTCCGGATATTCCTTCCATCCGGTCTCCGGCGCAGGCACAATGTCCAATGGCAACGGCGGCCAGGGTACAGTGTGGTCGGTGAACAACGGCAGCTGGACCAGCACGTATGGCAATAACGGCGGACCGTTATCCAGCATAAAGAACGCACCGCGCAACGCTGAGGCGATTGCCGGCACGTACGATTGGGCGTTCTCGGTGCAGTCGATCAACGACACGACGAACGAAGTGCGCTGGTATTTGAAGGAAGTCAATAATAAATATTGGTTCGGCGGTACGATCCAAACCAAGTCGACGACAAAGATGTTCAACGGCGTGAATTTCGGCTTCAACAGCGATCTCGAGGCCAAGCAGGTGAATTTCAAGAACGTCAAGGCCGGTCTCGGTACACCCATTACGGTCCCCGTGGCACCGTGGCAGGCGTTCTATGTGGATAAATGGGGTGCGACGACGCAGGGCAAGGCGTGGCCTATCAAGAATGATACGACATACCTCGTCGGCGATGGAACCATCGGTGCCGGAACGGCAAAACCGACAGGCTGGTCGACGATCCGCGGCGGATTCGGTGATCCTGTACCGCTCCTGGCAGGAAAAGCGTTGACTGTGAGCGGCCAGATGGAATTCGTTGGCGGCGGCGGCGTCTCGGCGTATACATGGATGCGCTACGCGCTGACGTACCAGGACAGCTCCACGCTCGTTGGTCAGAATAGCGATACCGCAAATTGGGTGAGCACGAAGGGGCATTCGGGATATGCCTTCCATCCGGTTTCCGGCGCAGGCACGATGTCCAATGGCAACGGCGGTCAGGGCACCGTCTGGTCTGTGAACAACGGCAGCTGGACCAGCACGTATGGCAATAATGGCGGACCGTTATCCACCGTAAAGAACGCACCGCGCAACGCCGAAGCGATTGCCGGCACGTACGATTGGGCGATCTCGGTGCAGCCGATCAACGACACGACGAACGAAGTGCGCTGGTATTTGAAGCACGTAAATAATAAATATTGGTTCGGCGGTACGATCCAGACCAAGTCGACGACCATGATGTTCAACGGTGTGAATTTCGGCTTCAACAGCGATCTCGAGGCAACGCAGGTGAAACTCATCGCAGTGAAAGTCGACTATACTGCGCCGATTACGGTTCCTGTGGCACCGTGGCAGGCGTTCTATATTGATCAATGGGGCGCGACGGCGCAGGGCAAGGCTTGGCCGGTGAAGAACGATTCCACGTACCTCGTCGGCGATGCGACACTCGGCACCGGCGCGGCGAAACCGACAGGCTGGGCGACGATCCGTGGCGGATTCGGTGATGCGGTGCCCCTCGTCACAGGCAAGGCATTAACCGTGAGCGGTCAGATGGAATTAATCGGCGGCGGCGGTGTCAGCGCCTATACGTGGCTGCGTTATGCAATGACGTATCAGGACAGCTCGACGCTGAGCGGCAAGCTGACGGATACGGCTGCGTGGGTGAGCACGAAAGGCCATTACGGATACGAGTTCGACCCGATCTCGGGCGCAGGCACGATGGCGAACGGCTCGGGCGGCGGCACAGGCGCACAGGGCACGGCATGGCTCGTGAACAACGGCAGCTGGGCCAGCACCAATAGCAACGGCGGCGGACCCTTCTCCGACGTGAAGAACGCCCCGCGCAATGCCGAGGCGATCGCCGGCACGTATAACTGGTCCATCTCGATCCAGCCGGTCAACGACACGACCAACGAAGTCCGCTGGTATCTCGTCGAAGTGACCAACAAATACTGGTTCGGCGGCACGGTACAGACGAAGGCGACGACGAATAAATTCAACGGCGTGAACTTCGGCTTCAACAGCGACAACGAAGCCAAGCAGGTAAAATTGATCGCTGTGAAAGTCGACTATACCGCGCCGATTACGGTTCCTGTGGCACCGTGGCAGGCGTTCTATATCGATCAATGGGGCGCGACGGCGCAGGGCAAGGCATGGCCGGTGAAGAACGATTCGACATACCTCGTCGGCGATGCGACACTCGGAACCGGCGCGGCGAAGCCGACAGGCTGGGCAACGATCCGCGGCGGATTCGGTGATGCGGTGCCCCTCGTCACAGGCAAGGCGTTAACCGTAACCGGTCAGATGGAATTCGTTGGCGGCGGCGGTGTTAGCGCCTATACGTGGCTGCGCTACGCAATGACGTATCAGGACAGCTCAACGCTGAGCGGCAAGCTGACGGATACGGCTGCGTGGGTGAGCACGAAAGGCCATTCCGGGTACGCCTTCCACCCGATCTCCGGCGCTGGCACAATGTCCAACGGCAACGGCGGCCAGGGCACCGTATGGTCGGTGAACAACGGCAGCTGGAGCAGCACATACGGCAACAACGGCGGACCGCTTGCCGACGTACTGAATGCTCCCCGCAATGCAGAGGCGATCGCCGGAACGTATGACTGGGCGATCTCGGTGCAGCCGATCAACGATACCACAAATGAAGTTCGCTGGTATCTGAAGGAAATCACGAACAAGTACTGGTTCGGCGGTACGCTGCAGACTAAGGCGACGACGAATAAATTCAACGGCGTGAACTTCGGCTTCAACAGCGACAACGAAGCCAAGCAGGTGAAACTCATCGCAGTGAAAGTCGACTATACCGCGCCGATCACGGTTCCGACGGCGCCGTGGCAGGATTTCTATGTGGGCGACTTCGGCTTCATCGGCGGCAAGATCGGCGGCTGGAAATATGCGGCCGGCGAATTCATCGGCAATGCCAACTTCTCGGGTACAACAACGAACGCAAGCCAGGTGGCGGTCCGCGCCAGCTTCAACGGCTCCGTGGCACCGAAGGTCGGCAGTGCGTTGAAGATCACGGGTTCCGTCACGTTTGTCGGCGGCGGTTTCGCAACGGCAGGCTCGTTCAGGTTCGGTCTCTTCCAGACCGATAGCGCCGGTACTCTCGTGAAGACGTCCGTCGACTCGACACAGTGGAACGGGAAAGAAACCGGACAATACGGGTACCTGTTTGTTCCTCCGACGGGCACCACGGGTGCTGCAACGTGGAACAATTCGACGACAGGCACCTGGGGCGGCGTGATGAACGGAATGTGGTCATCGACGACAAATGCGAACAACTACGTGATCGGCAGCGGACTCCAGACGCCGGCAAATGCGGTGGCGGGCGCCGGCACGTATGCGTTCACGATCATCGTTGCTCCGCAAACCAACGGCTCGAATTTTGTGAGCTATAGTCTGTCGAACGGCACGAGCTATGTGTTCGCGGGCGAGAAGAAATACG
>JAVBYH010000287.1 GCA_030824175.1 Bacteroidota bacterium
TATGAAAGTGTTCGTATTGTGTTGTTGTGTGCTGTTGTTCGTCGCCGGTTTCGCCGCGGAAGCCGCGGTCCTCAGTTCCCGGCCCGTCGTTGCGGTCCGCACGCCGGATCCGATCACACTCGACGGCGCGCTCGATGAATCCGTCTGGCACAACGGCAACGCCGTCACCGGATTCGTACAGCGTGACCCGACAGAAGGGGCGGCGGCCTCGGAGAAGATGGAGGTTCGCATCGCGTACGACGCGGACGCCCTCTATGTCGGCGCTCGCATGTTCGATGCGCATCCCGATTCGATCGTCGCGCGGCTCGAACGCAAGGACAACGACACGAACTCCGATTTTTTCTTATTCTTCGTCGATCCGTACAACGACAAACGCTCCGGATATTATTTCGGCGTCAATGCCGCCGGTACGCTCTACGACGGCACGATGTTCAACGACGATTGGGACAGCAACTCGTGGGACGGGGTGTGGGAATGCAAGACGCGCATCGACAGCGAGGGATGGACCGCCGAATACCGCATCCCGTTCTCCCAGCTCAGGTTCTTCGAGAAGGACAGTTACGTATGGGGCGTGAATTTCAAACGCGGCATCGAACGGAAGCACGAACAGGACTACCTCGTCCCGACGCCGAAGAACGGCAGCGGCTTCGTGTCACGCTTCGTCGATCTCGTGGGCATCGAACGGATCGGAAGTCCCCGGCGTTTCGAGTTCATTCCGTACGTCACGGCGAAGGGTGAATACCTCACACACGATGCCGGCGATCCCTTCCGCACCGGCTCCCGCTACGCAGGAACGATCGGGGCGGATATGAAATTCGGCATCGGCAGCAATCTCACCATGGATGCCACGGTGAACCCCGATTTCGGGCAGGTGGAAGTCGATCCGGCCGTCGTGAATCTCAGCGACGCCGAAACGTACTATAATGAAAAACGTCCGTTCTTCATGGAGGGGGCGAGCATCTTCGATTTCGGAGAGGGCGGAGCCAACAACAACTGGAATTTCGGCACGAATTCCCCCTCGTTCTTTTATACGCGGCGCATCGGACGTGCGCCGCAGGGATCGACGCCCGACGAGGCGGACTATGTGGACCGACCCACCGGCGCGCACATCCTCGGCGCCGCCAAGCTCACAGGCCGTGTGGGAGACAACTGGAACATCGGCACCGTCCACGCGCTCACATCGAACGAATACGCCCGCGTCGCGGCAGACGACAGGCGGTTCGATCATCCCGTCGAACCGCTCACGTATTTCGGCATCGCGCGGGCGCGCAAGGAACTGAACACAGGGAAAGCGTCCATCGGTTTCATGGGCACGCTCACGGAACGACGCTTGTCCGATCCCGTCTACGCGCATCAGTATAACAGCAACGCGGCGGTGGCGGGCATCGACGGCTGGACGTATCTGGATGCGGATGCCGTGTGGGCCCTGACGGGCTGGTCCGGCATTTCGCGCATCGCCGGCACCAAACAGCGGATGATCGACGTACAGCGCAATTCCGTCCATTATTTTCAGCGCGACGATGTGGACCATCTCGGCGTCGACAGCAGCGCCCGGTCGCTCGCCGGGTACGCCGGACGCTTCGCAGTGAATAAGCAGAAGGGGAATTTCGAGTTCAACGCCGCGCTTGCGTTCGTCTCTCCGGAATTCGACGCGAACGACGTCGGCTTCCAATGGCGCGCCGACAACATCAACTATCACATCCTGACAGGGTATAAGTGGACGGAGCCCGGAGACGTGTTCCGCTACATGCAGGTCGATGCGGCGTACTATCACAGTTACGACTTCGGCATGAACACGACGGACGACGGCTGGTTCGCGCTGACGAATCTGACATTCCAAAATTATTACAACGTCTCGTGCTGGATCGCCTTCAATCCCAACGAGACGCTCTACAAGGACCGGACGCGCGGAGGCCCGTTCCTCGTCCGTCCCCGCTGGTCGGAGATCGAGTTCGAAGCCGGCACGGACCGACAGAAACCGATTGCGTTCTCGTTCAGTACGCACGCCGTCGCCATCCGGCCGTCGTGGTCGTATTCGTACAACGTCGAGATGCTTCTGAGGCCTGCGAGCAATATTTCCGTGTCTGTCGCCCCGGCATACAGCCGCGACCTCGACGACGAACAGTGGATCGACAACATCACCGATCCGCTCGCCGCGGCGACGTACGGGCGGCGGTTCATCTTCGCCACGCTCGATCAGCGGACGATCTCCGCCAACGTGCGTGTGAACTGGACCTTTTCACCAGAGCTGAGCGTGCAGCTCTTCGCGCAGCCGATCGTCTCCCATAATACGTTCAGAGGATTCAAGGAGCTGGCACGGCCCGGGTCGAAAGAGTTCATCGTATACGGCGCCGATGCGGGAACATGGGATCCGGGCACATTCACCGCCGATCCCGACGGCGCCGGAACCGCCCCTGCGATCGATATCGGGGACAAGGACTTTACGTACAAGGGACTGCGTGGAAATCTCATCGTCCGATGGGAATACACTCCGGGTTCCGCGCTGTTCTTCGTGTGGACGCAGAGCCGGAACGACGACAGAAAGACGGACGGCCTCGCGGTCGGTCCGTCGGCCGCCAGACTGTTCGAACTCGCGGCCGACAATATCGTGCTCGTAAAGTGGTCGCATTATTTCAATCTCTAACATCCCAGAGGAATCCATGAAACTCTTTCTCGTGCTCGGCTTTTGTGCAATGCTCTGTTCTGCCTCCGCGCAGGTGCCCGACTGGTATGCGACGCACACGCATCGCGCCCATCAACCGGACCTGTACATCATCGGCGTGGGAGCGGGCGAGGGATCGAACGCGGTGGAGAAGGCAAAAAAGAACGCACAGGCCGACATCGTTTCGCAGATCAAGGTGCAGGTGAAGAACGAGATACGCACGATCACCGAGAGCTACCAGCTGAACCAGGACGAAACCGTGTCGTCGGAGTTCCGTTCCCAGTCGCGCACGGTGGTGAGCGAGGAAATCGCCGGCGCGGTCATCGTCGAGACTTTCGTCGATCCGCAGACGGACATCGCATATGCCCTTGCCGCGCTCGACAGGGCACAGTACTGCGGGGGATTGCGCGGGGACATGAACACGGCGTGGACGCAGGCCGCGGAGCTCCGGACGACGGCGGCGGACTTTCTGACGCGCGGAAAATTCTCCGATGCGGTGCACTCCGTGGCCGAGGCGCGCGCGCTCATCGTGGGCGCGCTTCCGAAAAAGGCGCTGCACGATGCCGTTGCGGGCAAGGCATATACGCCCCCGAATCCGGCGACCCCCCTGTCTCTCACGAGCGAGGTGCGTACGATGATCTCGAAGGTGCGCATGGAAAAGCTGCAAGGCGACAGGCAGAGCGGAAAGATCGGCACAAAATTCGGCGAACCGTTCACGGTTCGGGTCCTCTTCGAGTCGACGCCCGTGACGGGGGCGGAGCTCACGTTCGAAGCGACGGATCAAATAAAACTCGGCGACGCACAGACCGACGACCGGGGCGAGGCGTCGTTTTCCGCGCATGTCCGGAAGCTGCCCGGCAACACGCTCCGTGTGCGGATGGGGCTCGGCGAGATGACGAAGGAATTCGAACGCACGCTCGTCTCCGGAGCGGCCGCCTTTACGTTCACCCCGCATCTGTCCGATATCGGATTCGAGATCGCCACGCAATCCGTGAAGGGGGCATCATCAGAGGCGCTGAAGGGGAGGGTGGCATCGGCGGTGGCGAAGGTCGGCTATCGCGTCCTGCCTTCCTCGCGGTACAGACTCGATCTGACGATGCAGCATGCTCCGTTCGTGAAGAGCGAGGGATTCAGCGGAACACTGAACACGGTGAAGATCGAGACGGTGGTGACGCTTGTGGATAAACAGACAGGCGCAGCCGTCGGCACCTATGCGGCGTCGGCCACCGGCGGAGGACGCACGGAACAGGATGCGCTCGCGAAAGCCGCGGCCGCCGTCACGATCGACTCGATGAAACTCGCCGATCTCCTCGAGAAGATCGCGCAATGATGGACCGCAATAAAAAAGGGGCAGACGATTCGTCGTCTGCCCCTTTTTTTTATAGAATTGCAACCGCCGTCAGTAGCTGTCGACGGCCTTCTTCACAGAGTCGAACACTTCGAAGACCGCAACAAGCTTCGTAATGGTCAGCAGGTTCATCACCTTCGGCGACACAGCCGCGAGCTTGAGGTCGCCGCCGGCGTTGCGCATCGTGGTGACGCCGCCGATCAGTATCCCCAATCCGGAGCTGTTCATCAGCGTCACTGCCCCGAGATCGATGACGACCTTCTTCTTCTTCGCATCGATGAGCTTGTGGAGCGTGTCGTTGATCTCCGCCGCGTCCGGTCCGCCGAGCATGGTGCCGTCGAGCGTCACTACCGCTACTGAGCCGATATCCCGTGTCGTAAGTTTCATGAGTGCATGTCCTTCAAGGATGCTACGGTTCGTATGACGATGTTATTTTTTGATTGCCTTTGCCGCTTTTTTCTTGTTCTGCCAGAGCGTGTAATCGAGTACGATGGCGCTTGCGACGTAGATGGACGAATACGTGCCGAAGATCGAACCGATGAAGAATGTGAAGGCAAAGCCGCGGTTCACTTCGCCGCCGGCCAGCATGAGCACGATGAGCACGAGAACGACGGTGCCGTTCGTGATGATCGTACGGCTGAGCGTCTCGTTCACAGAATTGTTCATGATGTTGTAGAGCGATTCGGTCTTGTGGATCTTCTTATTCTCACGGATGCGGTCGAACACGACGACAGTGTCGTTGATCGAGAAGCCGATGAGCGTCAGGAACGCGGCCATCATCGTCTGCGTGAGCTCGAGGTTCAGGTACGGCGACATTCCGTTCAGGATGATCACAACGCCGAGCGTGAGAATCACGTCGTGGATGAGCGAGATGACGCCGGCAAGCCCGTAGATGAACTCGAACCGGAACCCGATGTAGACCATGATGAGGAACAGCGTCGCGATGACTGCATAGATCGCATTGCGGCGCAATTCGGCCCCGACCTTCGGTCCGATCTTGTCTTCCTTGAGCACCTGGAACTTGTTGTTCGGGAAGGAGCCGGACACGTTCTCGCGGATCTTCTCGGCGACTTTTCCGCCGTCGGCCTGTTCCGCTACGCGGATGAGGATGTCTGTCGAGACGCCGAACGTCTTGATCTCGGCGCCGCTGAATCCCCCCTTTTCCATAGCCGAGCGCACATCATTGATCGATGGCGGGGTGTCGAAGCGAAGCATCAATTCGGTGCCGCCGAGGAAGTCGATGCCGAACTGCATTCCCCTCACGGCGAAGCCGGCGATACCGACGAGCAGTGTGACAAGGGAAAGGGCATACCATAAGCGCCGTTTTCCCATGAAATCGATATGGGTTAATTTAAATAATCGCATGAGTGTTGCTCTCCTAAGGTCAGAATTATGTTATCCGAAATTAATTGTCTTGGCGCCGCGCTCGATCATAAATTCGAAGATGACTCGTGAAATGAGAACGGACGTGAACAAGTTTGCCGTCACACCCATCATGAGCGTCAACGCGAAACCCTGCACCGGGCCCGAACCGAACTGATAGAGGACCATGCCTGCGAAGAATGTCGTGACGTTCGAATCGAGGATGGCGGTGAACGCCTTGTCGTATCCCGCTGCGATGGATGCGCCAAGCGTCTTGCTCGTTGCGAGCTCCTCGCGTATGCGCTCGTTGATCAGCACGTTCGCGTCGACGGCCATGCCGATGGAGAGCACGATGCCCGCGATGCCGGGAAGCGTCAGCGTGCCCTGGAATGCGGCGAGCACGGCGAAGATGAAGAGAACGTTGAAGAACAGGCCGATGTTCGCGACCATGCCGCCGGTGCGATAGTAGATGATCATGAAGCCGACTACAATGATCAGCGCGTAGAGGAACGAGTACGTGCCGGCCTCGATGGAATCGGATCCGAGCGACGGTCCGACGGAGCGCTGTTCCATGATCTCGACGGGGGCGGGGAGGGCGCCGGCTTTGAGGATGATCTCGAGGAGGCGGGCCTCGTCGATGCTTTCCATGCCTTCGATTTGCGAGCGGCCGCCGGTGATCTTGCCGCGAATGTTCGGGGCGGAGAACACGGAATTATCGAGCACGATGGCCATGCGCTTGTTGACGTTTGCGCCGGTGATGCGCGCCCATTCGCGCGCGCCTTCGCTGTTCATTTCCATCGTGACGATGGGCTGGTTGAAGTTCGGATCAATCGTTGCGCGGGCGTCGATGACGACGGTGCCTGTGAGCTCGGCCGTCTTCTTCAGTCCGAGGAGGCCGAAGTATTTTACGCCGCCGTCGATGAATTCGGGTTTCGATTTGTAGTAGAACGCCATGTCTGCGGGGATGAGGCGCTGCACGTCGGGGCGCGCGAGAATGCGGTCGACCTTCGAGCGGTCGTTTTCCGAGACGTAGGCATCGCCTGTGCCCTGCTGGTTCGGGCGCACGAGCGTGAGGAACGGATGGGCCTTCGCGGCCTGTTCCGGCGTCATGTCGGCGGTCGATGCCGCGGCGGCCGTGGTATCCGTCTGCTGCAGCGCGGAGAGCGCACTGGCGGGCTTGCCTGCGGCTGTTGTGTCGGCTTGTGCCGCGACGGCCGCGGTGGTGTCCACGATCTTGTTGCTGGCAAGATACGTGTCGATCGCCTGCATCGTCTTGTAGATGATGTCCGCGTCCTTCATGAGCTTGAATTCGAGCATCGCCGTGCCCTGGAGCAGCTGGCGGACTTCGGATTCCTTCGAGACGCCGGGGAGTTCGACAATGATGCGACGTCCGCCCTGTTTCTGGATCGAGGGTTCGGAGACGCCGTACTGGTCGACGCGGTTGCGCACGATTTCCATTGCGCGGTCCACTGCCTTCTCCGATTCGGCGCTGAGCCTGCTGACGATCTCGTCGTTCGTTTCACGCAGGCTGCCGTAGTATTTGCTCAGGCGAATGCCGCGTGCCTCGAACTTCGCCTTGAAGATGTTCACGATCGGTTCGTCGCTAGTCAATGCTTCCTTGTTTATATCCGCCATGATGGCGAAGAACACATCGTCCCTGTTCTTTCCCATCTCCTCGAACATCTTTGCGATGTTCACTTCGAGCACGACGCGCATGCCGCCCTGAAGGTCGAGGCCGAGTTTGATGCGCTTGGCGCGCACATCTTTGATGGCTATTTCATTCTCGTCTAAGTACGCGAGGCTGTCGGCACCGGACAGCGAGGCGAGTTTCTGATCGAATTGATACGACCGGAATGTTGGATAGAGAAAATACCCTGCAAGCAAGAAGGACGCAAGGATGAGGAGAAGCTTACCGCGGTTTTTTTTCACGAAAATACCTCCGTTACGGGTGAAGTAAACGATACGCTGGATATAGTGATTGGCGGCTCTGATATGGCGCTAGGCTTTAGGCAGAACGCAGCATAGAATTTCAAAGCAAAAATATAACGCGAAATCGCTCAAAAGTCAACGAAAATCTGGATGAACCCTTCGGGAGGGCGGCGAGGACCATGTTCGGCGCCCCCGCATGTTGCATGTTGTATTTAACCGAAGTATTTTATATTTTGTCGCGGCACGTGTGCAACTTTTTCCGGCATCCGCACGTACACCGGAAGAATCACCGTGCAGGAACTCAACTATCGTATGAAACTCCGAAACCTCGTGCTGCTCGCCTCCGCCTGCGGCCTCTTTATTATTGTTTTCATCATCAACGCCATCCTGAAAGTCGATGTGGAGCTGGGGTCGCTGCTCTACGTCCGCGAAGGTGCGGTGGCGCTGGCGCTGCTGTGCTGCTACATGTTCATCCACTTTCAACGGCACGACTCGCAGAAACGGCTCGTCCAGAAGATCGGGATCGTGAACATCTGGGCGGGCGCCTTCGTTGCCGCCGCTATCCTCATCAGTCTGTCGCCTCTTGGCGGATTCGATACGCGCAACCTGAAGATCATCCCGCGCGATTATCTGACGGTCTTCTTCACGTCCATCCTGAGCATCGCGGCCGGTCTCATGGCGATCGTGACGCAGCTGCTCATCAAGGAATTTCTCCTGTACCGGAGGAAAAAGGGGACGAAGCGGAATTTCTACGCCCTGCTCGTAATGATCCTGCTCGCATCGGCGGCCGCCGCCGACGGGGATCCGATGGAATCGTCCGTCGCCTCGACGATCCTCTTCACCGCGTCGATCCTCCTGATCATCGTGAACTCGTTCCGCCTCACGTGGATCGCCTATCTGCCACGGCGCGAGAAGATCTACACGCTGCTCTACTCGCTCCTGGCGTTCTTCATCTTCATCGGCATCGACGTCTTCATCGCCGACCAGAACCGTGTCGTATCGCGCGGCCTGCTCTACTTCAGCCATCCGCTCCAGGTCTTCGTCCAGCTCAACGCGATCTTCGCCACCGTTTATTTCGGCATGGTGTTCATCAGCACGCTCTTCCAGCTCCCGACGGCCGAGGCATTCGACAGGAAGCAGACGGAGATCAGCTCGCTCCACAATCTCATGCGCCTCATCAACCAGGTGTTCGACTTCAACGACCTCGCGGACACCGTCACGAAGATGACGATGGAAGTCTGCCAGGCCAACGGTGCATGGCTCGAGATCCTGCCGACGCAGAATTCGTCGCAGAAGTCCGGCAACGTCTCGAACCAGAACGTGTCGGCGGAGGATATCGCGATCATCCTCGGCGGCGGTGAGAAGTCGTTGCGGCAGCTCGTCCTCTCCACGAAGAAACCGGTGCTCGTGGACAATCTCTCGAACGACAGGCGCACGCGCCACCTCCCGATGCTCAAAAAGGTCGGATCGATCCTCATCGTCCCGCTCCTGACGCACGAGAACGTCATGGGCATCCTCTACGCCACCAAGGAGATGGATTTCGGGTTCGACCAGGACGATGCGGACGCGCTCTCGGGCTTCGCCGACCAGGTGGCCATCGCCATCGAGAACGCGCGGCTCATCGAGCGTTCGCTCGAGAAGGAACGGCTCCAGCGCGAGCTCATGCTGGCGCAGGAAATGCAGAAGCGGCTCCTCCCGCAGGTGCTCCCGGAACACACGGCATTCGTCATGCACGCGGTGTCCTCACCGGCCCTCGAGGTCGGCGGCGATTATTACGACGTGGCGGAGCTCGGCGACGGACGCTACGGCATCGTCGTCGGCGACGTGTCGGGCAAGGGCGTCGGCGCGGCTTTCTACATGGCCGAGGCCAAGGGCGTGTTCCAGTCGCTCAGCAAGATCTATCTTTCACCGAGGGAATTTCTCATTCACGCCAACAAGGCCCTCGCCGGGAGCATGGACAAGCGGTCGTTCATCAGCCTGCTCTATGCCCAGATCGACGTTCACAAATGCACGATGACGGTCGCGCGCGCCGGGCATTGTCCGATGATCTATGTAGCGGCCAACGAGACGCATTTCATTCAGCCCTCCGGCATCGGCCTCGGCCTGACCGGGGGAGAGGTGTTCGCTTCCACGATCGAGGAAAAGACCGTCCCGATGCATCCCGGCGATGTCATCGTGCTCTATACGGACGGCGTCACGGAATCGCGCGACTCCAACGGCGAGGAATTCGGCTCCGAGCGGCTCCGGCGGCTCGTCGAATCGCAGCGGCTGTGCTCCGCCGAGGAGATCACCGAGGAGATCCTGCAGCAAGTATGGAATTTCACGGACGCCCAGGGATACGACGACGACCTTACGGTGTTCGTCGTGAAATGGAACGGCCCCGCCGACCATGAAACAGAAGTGCACACATTATCGTTATAACAGGTAGAGAGCGTGTGACATATCAAGAGAGGATACAGGAGAACATCGAATGAATGAATTCAAGGTGGCAATTCGGGAAAATGAGAGTGCCCATGTGCTCGACCTCATGGGATACCTCGACGCACATACGGCGCCGATCCTCGAGGAGGCATTCCAGAGCATGATCGGCAGCGGAAAATTCAGGATCATCGTCAACTGCAGGGATCTCACATACATCTCGAGCGCGGGCCTCGGTGTGTTCATGGCCTACATCGAGGATGTGCGCGAGAACAAGGGAGACATCAAGATGTCCAACATGACCCCGAAGGTCTTCCAGATCTTCGACCTGCTGGGCTTCCCGATGTTGTACGATATTGTCAACGATGAGCGCGACGCGATCGCAAAGTTTGCCGCGTTGTCCTGACGAGACCCGAGGTGTTTGGAGAGAGCATACGTGATACACAACCATTTAAATACGCAGCCATCGACGATAACCATCCCCAGCCGGACGGAGCGGCTGAACGACGTGCGCCAGTTCGTCGCTCAGGCAGCCCGCGTCTGCGGCTTCAAGGATGAGGATGTCAACAACATCATGCTCGCGGTGGACGAGGCCTGCACGAACATCATCAAGCACGCCTACAACTACGCCCCCGACGAAAGCATCGAGGTGAACGTCGGCATGCGTGAAGGCGACTTCGAGATCGTCATCGCCGACCGGGGCAAGAACTTCAATCCCGAAAACGTGCCCCCTCCGGACATGAAGGAATATATGTCGCAGTACCGCAGGGGCGGACTGGGCCTCTACCTCATGAAAAAAGTGATGGACACCGTGGATTTCCAATTCAAGGCGAACCGCAACATCCTGCGCATGACAAAGCATCTTCATTGATTTGAGTGAAAGGCGGCACCCCAGAGTGGCATCGCAGAAACAGTCCCGCAAACATACAAACGGCTTCGATCTTCTTCCGTTGTTCGAATTCAGCAAGGTGGTCAACTCCTCGCTCGACCTTCCGTTCATCCTCGG
>JAVBYH010000394.1 GCA_030824175.1 Bacteroidota bacterium
GAAGCCCCCCATCGATACGCGGATACGTGAGCGTCACGGAACATGAATCCGCCGCTGAAAAAAAATGCGTGAGCGTACTGTCCGTTGCCGTGAGGCCGCCGAGCGTCGAATCGATCATTGTGAGCGTGAATGTGCACGCGCCTTCCCGTGCGAGGTTGCGGACGGTGACGACAAGCGGCACATCGTCTCCGGCGGCGACGCGCGCGGGGATCTGCACGAGCGTATCGAGTGCCAGATCGACCGAGTGCTGCACGGAGATTGCGACATCGTCGATGCGGAGCGTGCCCGTCGCGCCCGTCCCGTTGCCGAGCGTACGCCAGCGGAAGCGGACGTACGATCGATCGTCGAGGGAGGCCGGCAGGGGGATGACGCGGCGGATGTACGCCGATGCTCCGGCGAGCACAAGCGTATCCGTGATGGGAAACCAGGATGCGGAGTCGTCTCTCGTCGATGCGTCCACGAGCAGACCGGCGGTGAATGTGGCCGAGCGGCGTTCGTAAAATTCGAGGTCCGCGACGGCCATCCCGGCGAACGAGATCGGCGGGGAGACGAGGCACTGGGCCACCCGGGCGTCGGTCGCCAGGGCGGCGCAGGGCGCCGAGCGTGCCGAGGACGACGATGCCGTGAAGTCGCCGGCTGCGGCTTTGGCCGTTGTTGTCGTCCATCCCCTGGGTAGCAGCGGCGAACGCGAGGTGTCGAACGCTTCGCGCCACGGGAAGACCTGCAGTGTGCCGTCGGTGCCCGACGGCCAAGGGGCGGAGGACGGTTGCCGCGCGGGGGCGGCGGCGGAGAGTGGAGCTGTACAAACGCAGATGAAGATGAACACGAAGAGACGGTCCATTGCGTCACCTCCTCGGGATGAAGCGTGCGGATCGCAGGTAGCCGAAACCCCGGCTCAGCTAAAAAATACCGCGAATGCGTGCCAGATGCAATACCCGAAATTCCGGGCAATCCGGCTTCGTTACAGCGAATATCCCGTCAGCGGCAACCGGCCTGTTGAATGTGACGCCATTGTTCTGTATTATTTATGGAGTCCATTTATACACATCGAGGCCATGCGCTTACTTTTCCGTTCCCTGCTCATATATCCCTTGCCGTACCTCCTTGCGTGCGTGGCCGGGGTCGGCTTGCTGACGCTGTTCCCGTTCAACTTCCGACAACCGAACAACGCTGTCATATCGGATGGACTTACCCTCTCCTACCCCGGCACCGCATATGCGGCGCATCCGCACGAGGCGTTGTCGTCGCTCTACCACTTCACGATCGTGCTCCACTGCACACCGAAAGCAGGGGAACCCGGTCGGATCGGGCGAATCCTGAGCTCGGCAAAGGACGGCTGGAGCCAGAATTTCGCGATCACCCAGTGGGGCAGGGGACTGAACATCCAGTTCTTCAGCCGCGATTCCCGTCAATTCAATGAAATGACGGTGGAGAACGTCTTCGCGACGCGGGCACCCGTGTGGATCGCGATCACGTTCAATGGCGAAACGCTGCGCTGTTACGTGAATGGAGTGAAGAAGGCCGAACGGCACACCGGTCCCATGGCGCTCGCGCAGTGGAAGGCGGAGTATCCGCTCGTCGTCGGCACCGATCCGAACGGCGGCCTGCAGTGGGAGGGGAGCCTGCATCGTGCGGCAATCTTCGACCGGACTTTTTCGAGAGGAGACCTGCGGAGACCCGGCTTGATTTTTAAACATTATTCATCTATCATTCACTATAATTTCGACAAGGGGCATACTCCGTATGTCCGGTCTACGGGAACGGATGCCGATTCGATGTATGTGCCTCCGCTTTATAAACCGTACGACCGGATCACGCTGTTGGACACCTATCGATTGTTGGGGAAGCAGCGGCTCTACGTCCGCGACATCATAGCGAATATCTTTTTTTTCCTTCCGGTGGGTTTTTTTTCGGCGATGTTCCTGGGGCGAAGTTTTAAAAACAGCATTGCCATTGTCATTCTCTCGGTAATTTTCGGGCTGCTGCTCAGTGCCTGTGTCGAGTGCCTTCAGATCGATCTGCCCAGCAGGTTCTCGAGCATGTTCGATGTGGTCAGCAACACGGCGGGGGCCGCGATCGGTGCCGCCATCGCACTGAGATTTACCAACTATAATCAGGGGACCTATAATGACGAGCGCCGACTGGCTGAAGATCGATCCCGAACAGGAAATTGAAAAGATCACTCGCGTGATACACAGGACGGTGCGCCGGACGATGCGCCGAAGGGGAGCCGTCGTCGGCGTGTCGGGCGGGATCGACAGCGCTGTGTGTGCGGCGCTGTGCGCGCGCGCCCTCGGCAGCGAGAACGTGCTCGCGCTGCTCATGCCCGAGCGCGATTCCTCCGCACTCTCGAAGCGGCTCGGACGCGAATTGGCGGAAAAATTCTCGCTCCAATGCCTCGAAGAGGATATTACGCCGGTGCTCGACGGTGCCGGGTGTTACGACAGGCAGCTCGACGCGATCACGCGCCTCGTTCCGGAATACGGAGTCGGATGGAAAAACAAGATCGTCCTCCCGTCGATCCTCGACGGAGACAGGCTCAATGTGTCGCGCCTCACCGTGCAGAGTCCCTCGGGCGAGTACCGGACCGAGCGCCTTTCCGTCGATCAGTACTGCCAGCTCGTGGCAGCCACGAACTTCAAACAGCGGATCCGCACGATGATGGAATATTATCATGCGGATCGGTTGAACTACGCCGTGTGCGGCACGCCGAACCGGCTCGAATATGATCAGGGATTTTTCGTGAAGGGGGGAGACGGTCTCGCGGACTTCAAGCCCATCGCCCATCTCTACAAGACGCAGGTCTATGCACTCGCGCGCGCCCTCGGCGTTCCCGACGGCATCTGCTCGCGCACGCCGACCACCGACACCTATTCGCTCGAACAGACGCAGGAAGAGTTCTACTTCGCGCTGCCGTACGATAAAATGGATGTCTGTCTGTACTCGTGCAACAACAACATTCCACCCCAGGAAACCGCCGACGCCCTGGGCCTCACGGTGGACCAGGTGCTGCGCGTGTTCAGGGATATCGAGTCGAAACGCCGCGCGACGCTGCCGCTGCACCTGCCCGCGCTCACAATGGAAACGGTCGAACCCATCGCTGCAATGATCAGCGAGTGTAAATAACATTCATGAATTTTCGGCGCTCACAAGAATTGAAGGCTTCGTATGGCACACAACGACGTTCGTGACACGGTCCACGAATTTATCCGGAAGAACTTCGTCTTCGACGACACGAAGACGATCGACGGTCATACTTCGCTTCTCGGCACGGGCATCATCGACTCGACCGGCATCCTGGAACTCATCGGCTTCCTTGAAACGAACTACAATGTGAAGTTTCACGACGCGGAACTCATCGGGGAAAACTTCGACTCGATCGACAAAATAACCGCTTTCCTTGGCGCCAAGCTCAACGGCCGTTAGAAGGAGCGTCCTCAATGCTGATACATGAGTATCTTTCATTGACTGCGGAACGGTATCCCGACAAAATCGCCGCCGTGTGCGGAGCCCGGCGCATCTCGTACGACACGCTTCACCGGCGGGCGAAAAATTTCGCGGCATTCCTCATCACACAGGGTCTCGACAAAGGCGACCGCGTCGCTGTGTTCATCGACAGCAGCATCGAAACCATCATCGCCATCTTCGGCATCCTCGAAGCCGGAGGGTGCCTCGTCGTCGTCAATCCCTCCACGCACCCAGAGCGTCTCGGCTTCATCCTCAACGATGCGGGCGCAACGTTCCTCATCGCCTCGGCAGAAAAGCTCGGCGGCGTGGAACAGGCGATGAAGCAGTGTGCCGCGCCTCCCGGCCTCATTTTAACCGGCCTGACGGAGGCGGACGAACGCCGTGCGAGCTTCGAGCAGGCGAGCGAGACGGAGCTGCCCGTCATGCCGCGGAAGATCATCGATGCGGATCTTGCCGCCATCATCTATACGTCAGGGTCGACGGGCAAACCGAAAGGCGTCACACACCTTCACCGCACAATTGATGTTGTCGTGGATGCCGTCGCGGAATACCTCGACCACACACCGGACGACGTGATCCTCGGCGTTCTTCCCTTGTCCTCAAGCTACGGACTGCTCCAGGTGTTCGTCACGTTCCGCACCGGCGGACGGATCGTGCTGGAACGCGGTTTCGGCTATCCGTACGAGATCATTCAACGGATGAAGGCGGAAGGCGTGACGGGTTTCGCAGGCGCGCCCACCGTGTTCGCGATCATCCTGCGCCTCGAAGGACTGGAGAGCGAGGACTTCTCGCGCCTTCGTTATATTACAAATGCTGCCGCCGCCATGCCGCCGACGTTCATCCCGCAGCTGAGAAAAATTTTCCCATCGACGAAAATCTACCTCATGCACGGCCTCACCGAGTGCCTGCGCACGACGTTCCTCCCTCCGGAGGAGATAGACGCAAAACCCACATCGGTCGGAACAGGGATGAAGAATGTCGAACTGTGGCTGGAAGACACGGCGGGAAACCGCGTGCCTCCGGGACACGTGGGAGAGATGATGGTGCGCGGATCGAATATCATGCAGGGATACTGGAATGATCCCGAGGGAACCGCGAACGTGCTCAGACCGGGACGCTACCCATGGGAGCGCATCCTGCGGACGCGCGATCTCTTCACGACGGACGACGACGGCTATTTCCATTTTGTGGCGCGCGAAGACGAGCTCATCAAGAGCCGCGGGGAAAAAGTGAGCCCGGTCGAAGTCGAGGACGTGCTCTATCGGCTCGATGCCGTGCATGAGACCCGCGTTATCGGCGTTCCCGATGCGGTGCTGGGGCAGGCGATACGAGCCGAGATCGTGCTGAAGGAGAACCATTCTCTGAGCGTGCAGGAGGTGAAATCGCACTGCAGGAAAAACATGGAGGATTTCAAGGTGCCGCAGCACATCGAGTTTGTTCCGTCGCTTCCCAAAACGCAGGGCGGGAAGATCAAGCGGTCGTGACGAACTTCAATCAGTTTGCGGACGACTGTACGATCGATGTAATGAGATTGATGATTGTCTTGATCTCGAACGGTTTTTCGAGGAATGCAAACGCACCCTTCTGCTTCGCCTCGGCGATCGCCTTGGCCGTTGTATACCCCGATATCATGATCACCTTTGCCTCCGGATTGATCTCCCGAATCTTCGCAAGCACGTCGAGTCCGCTCGTCGTCGGAAGTCCGACATCGAGGATCACGACATCGGGCATGTTCTCGAAATACAGGTCAATGCTCCGCGGCCCGTCTGCGGTGATGAAGAGCGTGTGGCCGGCGTGATGAAGCAGATTGCTCAGCGCATTAAGGACGAGTTCATCGTCGTCGATGATTAAAATTTTTGCCATGCGGTTCCTCCCGTGCGCGGATCGATCGTTCAGGCTGCCGTGCACACACGATAAAAGGATATAATGAAAAAAATATCAATCATTCTGGGAACGCGGCCG
Organism: Bacteroidota bacterium; assembly: GCA_030824175.1. Taxonomy (GTDB): domain Bacteria; phylum Bacteroidota; class Ignavibacteria; order UBA10030; family UBA8401; genus CAISDA01. Next base: position 5,431 of record JAVBYH010000394.1, read on the forward strand.
GAAGCGATTAAGTTCGCCCCGCTGATCCTTGCGTTGAAGCGGCATCCATCCTTTACTGTCGAAGTGTGCGCCACCTCTCAGCACCGGCATATGTTGAATCAGGTGCTCGAAATATTCGAGATCGTTCCCGATGTCGACCTCGATCTTATGAGGCCGAATCAATCGTTGGCGTCCCTCACCTCCGACGCCGTGCGTGCGCTCGACGTGTACCTGCAGAGATCGAAGCCCGATATGGTGCTCGTGCAGGGGGATACGACGACCGTCCTTTCGGCTGCGCTTGCCGCCTTTTACCAGAAGATACCCGTCGGCCATGTGGAAGCGGGATTGCGCACCGGGAACAAATATTCGCCATTCCCCGAAGAGATGAACCGGGGCCTGACGTCCCGACTTGCGGACATCCACTTCGCCCCGACGAAATTGTCGAAATCAAATCTCGTCGCGGAAGGGATTGATGAAAAAAGCATCTATATTACCGGCAACACCGTCATCGACACCCTGTTGAAAGTCTCGGAGACGATGGCTCGCGGTATCCCCGATATTCCCGGTTTGCCGGCGGCACTGTTCAACGGAAGCAGCGATTGTCGCCTCGTGCTCATCACCGGACACAGAAGGGAAAATTTTGGCGACGGGTTCCAGAATATTTGTCGAGGCATTGCACGGCTCGCGGACCTGTACAAAAAAACACTGTTTGTGTATCCGGTGCATCTCAACCCGAACGTGCAATCCCCGGTCTATTCCCTTCTGTCGGGCAGGGACAATATTTACCTGATCGACCCTGTGAGCTATGTTGCATTCGTCGCCCTCATGCGTCGTGCATCGGTGATCTTGACCGATTCGGGGGGCGTGCAGGAGGAGGCTCCGAGTTTGGGGAAGCCGGTCCTGGTCATGAGGGGGAACACCGAGCGCCCCGAGGCCGTCACTGCGGGAACGGTGAAGATTGTCGGAACGGATGAAGACCTCATCGTTACCGAAACGGCCAGACTCCTGGACGATCCCATCGCCTACGACCTGATGGCGAAAGCCGTTAATCCGTACGGCGACGGGAAGGCTGTCGATCGAATTGTGCGCATCCTGTCGCACTACTTTTTCCTGACCGATCCGCCGGAACCGTTCGAAGCCGAGTATTGAACGGCGCAGCCGCCATCAACAGTCCATCGCCTCGCTGTGTTCGCGCTGAATCGCCTTGATCTTCTTCTGCATGACCGCCTCGATCGTGCGTGTGTCTTCAACTCCCTTGAATCGCTCATACATCACGTTGGACAGCTCGACGAGTGATTTGCTGATCAGGGAGATGAGATTGTACTCCTGCTTCATCTCGACGTTGGCCTTGTCCAGATATTTCTTGCCTTCGTTGCTGATGAATGCTTCCAGTTCATGCCCGCGTTCCTCGATGTTCAGGGAGATCACGGACAGGTTGGTGTTGACGATGTGTGCGATGGAGGTGACTGTGTCGCGGAGCATCTCGAGCGACGGGAGCTGCTTGACCTTCTCTTTTTCGAGGTGCGCGCGCGACTCCTGATCCCTGCGGAAGAGGTAGCGTTCGTAGACGCCGTCGATGACAATGGGGACGTGATTGTATTCGAAATAATCTTTTCTGATGTAATCGTACGCGCCGAGTTTGAGCGCCTTTGCCGCGACGCTTTCCATTCCCGGTCCGGTCAGCAGGATCACCGGCACATCGTTCTTTTGATCGCGGATCCATTGCAGCACGTTCAGCCCGGTCATCTCGGGCATGGCGTGGTCGAGCAGTACGACGTCGTACCGGTTCCGCGTGAACAGTCCCATGGACTCGGCTCCCGTGGCGCAAACATCCACGACATACCCCTGTGTCGTCAGCGTTTGCTGAAATGTGTGACGAAACGATTCTTCGTCATCTATTAAAAGCAGATGAAGTGTTGGCATGGCCGTTATCGTCATTTGAAAAAAATGGTGATTGTTGACGATAAAAAATACTGAGATTCGGTTCACCAAACAAATTAGAACTTTCTAATATGAATTAGAAAGTTCTAACGCCGTCATCCTCTTCAACCGTTGCATCCAGGGGCAAGGTGATGAAGAAGGAAGTGCCTTTCTTCGGCTGGCTTTCGACGCTGATCGTGCCGCCGTGGAGCTCGATGATCCATTTAACGAGTGTCAGCCCGAGTCCGATGCCGTCGGTCTTGTAGAGATCATCTCCGGCACGGTAGTATGCGTCGAAAATCTTCTGCACCTTGTCGGGCGGAATGCCTTCGCCCGTGTCCTCGAAATAGAGCCTGACGATGCCGTTGTCGACCGTGTACCCGAATCGTATCTGACGGTGTGTCGGCGTGTGTTTGAGCGCGTTATCCAGAAGATTGAAGAGCACCTGCCGGAGCCTCGGGACATCTGCCTGGATGAACACCTTGGGGCATTTTTTCAGGACGATCGTGATATCCTTCGGCCTGGTTAAAAAGAGCGCCTCGTCGTAGAATTCCTGGATCATCGTATGCATCGGCGTCCTGACGAGCTTCAGCGCGAACGTGCCGGCCTGCATCTTGCTCAGGTTCAGCAGATCGCCCACGACATTGGTGAGGCTGAGCATCTCGTCGTACACCGAGGCGATGGACTCGCGCAGTTTTTTCGGCGTCATGCCGGGGGAGAGCGAGTTCTCGAGCTGGTTGCGTATGACGGCGAGGGGCGTGCGGAGCTCGTGGGCGGCAAGTGTCGAAAATTTCAGGGCGTTCGTCATCGACGTCCGGAGCGCCGCTTCGGCTTCCTTGCGCACCTTGATGTTTCGCGCCGATGCCAAAAAATATTCGGCTTCGCCGAATTCCATGCGGTTGATCGTCACTTCCACCGGAATCTCCTCGCCTGCCTTCGTGACGGCGGTAATTTCCGCGGTGAACGAGGATTCGCCGCGCCGTTCGCATTCGCGCCATCGTTCCCACAAGCGTTCGATGGACGAATGCGGATCGATCTGCCCGATCGAGCGGCCGAGAAGCTCCTCGCGCGTGTAGCCGAGCGCCTTGCAAGCGGCACGGTTCACGTACGTGAACGCACCCGTGTTGCTGATCCAGAACACTGCGTCCGAGGCGTGGTCCACCGAGAACTGCGTGAGCTGCAGAGAATGCTCCGCGCGCTTGCGTTCGCTGATGTCCTGAAGGATGCCTTCGTAGTGCGTGATCGACCCTTCGGCGTCGCGCACGATCTTCAGCCGGCTGTTGATCCACCGCGTTTCACCCGTCTTGCACAGGATCCTGAAATCGGTGTGAAGCTGGTGCATGCCGCGTCGCGCATAGTCGGCGATCGTATCGAGCACGACCGGGAGGTCGTCGGGATGGATCACGGAGAGGAACGAGATGGCGCCGGACATCAGCTCGTTCTGCGTGTAACCGAAAATCGTGATATTGTTCGAGACGTATTCGACAGGAAGGTTGTGTGCCGGCTTCCAGATGAAGACGATCGTTTCCATGTTCTCGATGACGAGGTTCGCCCTTCGCATCTGGTCGATCGAGCGTCGGCGATCCGTGATGTCGCGGTTGATGCCGACGAGCCCAATGATCGCGCCCTCCTTGTCGTGCAGGGGGTATTTCGACACGAGGACCGAGCGTTCGATCAATCCGGTTTCATCATGGTACTTGTTTCGTTCCGCGTTCAGCAGGGGGATGCCCGTTGCGACGATGCGGTGTTCGTCGCGCAGCGTCTGCTCCGCGTCGGCCGTATTGAAGATCTCCGGATCGGTCTTGCCGAGCATATCGTCTACGCATGTCAGGCCGCACATGCGGATCGATGTCTGGTTCGCGAGGATGACCCGGCACTGCCTGTCCTTCACATACACCTCGTCCGGGATGGCCTCGATGATTGTGCGCAGGAGGTTGCGTTCCCTCTGCAGCTCATCCTCGATATGTTTCCGTTCCGTGAAATCGAAGGCGACCCCCAGCGTGCCGATGATGGCATGCTGCGTGTCGCGCAGCGGTTCCACGTGCGCCTGGAAGGCGTGTCCCGCGATGGACATCTCATAATTGACGGATTCTCCCAGCAGCGCGCGCCTGTGCGCCGCAACCGGCGCAAAGCGGGGATCGTCCGTGTTGAAAAATTCCTGTATGGCGCGTCCGTCGAGCTGGTGGGGGGCGACGCCGATGGCGCCGAAGCCGACGCCTTGTGTCGATGTGAAATGGAGCGTCAGGTCTGTCGTCCATACCTGTGCCGGGAGCTGCGTAACGAGGAGCCGGTAGCGTTCTTCGCTCCGTCGGAGGGCGTCCTCCGCGCGTTTCCGCTCGGTGATATCGCGCAGGATGACGGTAAAATACGTCCGGCCTCCCGACGCCGTCTTGGAGATCGATGCCTCGAACACGAATTCGCCTGCTGCGTTGGCGGCGGACGCGGTTCGCGTCATGACGCCGGTGAAGCGGTGAGAGGCGTTGCCGGTTCCGGCGAACATCTCTATATTATTTTCGTGTGCATCGGCTATCGATGCCGGTAAAAAATTCCTGAGGGGCCGGCCGATGGCGTCTTTCGCCGTGCAGCCGAACATTTCCTCGGCCGAGGCGTTGAAGAGTACAATGGTATGGTCTTCGTCCGTTGTGATGATCGCGTCCATGGCAGATTCGATGACGCTTGCGAGCTGTGCCTGGCTGTTCCGCTCCTTCTCTTCCGCTTCGCGGCGCGAGGTGATGTCGCGGGAACCGAAGACGATGCCGATCATCTCGCCGCCGGCGTTCCGCACGCAGTTGCAGTCCGTTTCAAGCCACACGTACCTTCCGCTGCGGTGGCGGAAACGGAGCTCGAACGTGCTCCGCGTGCAGTGCGAACGCGCCTCCTCGATCCGGAGACCGACTGCCGGCGCGTCGTCCGGATGGGCATACCCGAGGTACGGCGTGCCGACGAGCTCATCGCTGTCGTACCCGAGCACATGCCTGTGCGACGGGCTGACGTACCGGAACAGGCCCGCCTCGTCGGTCTGGCTCACGATGTCCAACATGTTGTCGGTGAGCAGGCGCAGCCTGCGTTCGTTCTGCCGGAGTTTCTTCTCCATGCCGTGTTTGTAGAGCGCCATCTCGATTGTCGTATGGAGCTCTTTTGGCTCGAACGGCTTGAGCAGGTAACCGTACGGCGTCGTTTCCCTCGCGCGCTGCAGCGTCGTGTCGTCCGAGAACGCGGAAATGAAAATGATGGGGATGTCGTGGCGGAGTGTGACCTGTTCGGCGATCTCGATGCCGTCGATCGCCCCGTCCAGCTTGATGTCCATCAGGATGAGGTCGGGATGCGTCTGCGCGATCGCGC
>JAVBYH010000281.1 GCA_030824175.1 Bacteroidota bacterium
GCGGGAGCAGTGGTGCGGTGCGCGGTGTACGGCGGTCGCCGCCCGGTTCGGCCTGCGCACGACGCCGTGCGCAGGCCGAGACTCGGCGACGGTGTATATCGTCAGATCATGAGCGCGAGGATCGCGAAGATGTCGATCACGATGAGCATGGGAGAGACTTCGTCCCGCTTGCCCAGCAGCAGCTTGATCGCCGTCCAGGAGAGGAAGCCCCAGATGATGCCCTGCGTGATTGAATACGTGAAGGGGATGAGTACGAGCGCGAGAAAGGCCGGGATCGCGTCGTCGAACTTCGTCCAGTTGATCTTCAGTACAGGCTTCATCATGAACACGCCGACGAGCACGAGCGCGGGCGCCGTTGCGATAGCCGGTACGATCGAGAGCAGCGGTGAAATGAACATGAATGGGATAAAGAGCAGACCGGCGACCACAGCCGTCAACCCGGTGCGTCCGCCTTCCTCGATGCCGGTGGCCGACTCGATGTACGCCGTGCCGGCGCTCGAGCCGACGAGACCGGCGAATCCGGTGGCGAAAGCATCGACGATGAGCGACTGTTTCATGTTGCGGGGTTCGCCTGTCGCATCGATCATATCACCGGCTTCTGCCACGGCCACGAACGTCGAGAGACTGTCGAACATGTCCGTGAAGAGGAAGGCAAACGTGATGGGCCAGATGGCGAATTGGAGCGAGCCGACAAGATCGAGCTTCAACAACAGACTGAAGTCCGGCATCGAGAACATGCCGCTCCACGTCACGAGCGTCGGCACGCCGAAGTTGATGGCAGACGCGTCTCCATAGAACCGTCCGATGGGGATCGCAAGCACCGTTGTCGCAATGATGCCGATGATGAGCGCGCCCTTCGTCCGCATCACGACGAAGACGGACGTGATGACCATGCCGACGAGAAATGTGACGATGGTCGGATCGAGCTTCGCGAGGCCCACCATCGTCGCCGGATTCGGGACGATGAATTTGGCGTTGGCGAATCCGATAAGCGCGATGAACAATCCGATGCCGGCCGCGACGGCATAGCGGATCTGCTTCGGGATGGCGCGGACGATGTATGCGCGGATGTTGAAGACGGAGAGAAGCATGAACACGACGCCGGCCCAGAACACAGAACCGAGCGCGGTCTCCCACTTCACGCCCATGCCGAGGACGACAGAAAATGTGAAAAACGCATTCAGTCCCATGCCCGGTGCGACGAGGATCGGGTTCTTTGCGTAGAGGCCCATCATGATCGTGGAGAAGGCGCAGACGATGACGGTGGCGGTGAGCACGCCGCTAAACGGCATGCCCGTCTTGCTCAGGATCGCCGGATTGACGACGATGATGTACATCGCCGAGAGGAATGTGGTGATCCCGGCGAGCACCTCGACGCGCACGGAGGTGTTGTTCTTATCGAACTCGAAAAATTTTGCCAGCATATGACGTCCCTTTTAAAAAGAGTGTGAGTTAGAAATTCCATTTGGCTGCCACTGTCGGGCAGACGAGGACCTTGTTTTCGCCGGGAATGAAGTTGTTGCTGATCTCCACCTCGGTGCCGATGGCAAGGTGCGAGTCAACATTGTACCAGAGCTGGGGTTCCGTGAGCATGGTGAACTTGCGGTCGGTGCCCTGTTTGCCGCTCCAGATGTCCATGAAGCCCGTGAAGTTCACTTTGCCGCCCGCGAACGGCACGAACCACACCGTTGTGAGCTGCACATCGGAACCTTCCGACAGATAGTCCTTGCGATAGAGCAGGTCCGTGTTGAGCGTGACGAAGCCGAGGTCGATGGGGTAGCTTACGCCGGCCAGCCAGACGGAACCGAGGGGCACCGCGATGCCGAGGCCCGGGATGCGCAGTGTGCCGTCGTTGTACTGCAGCGTGCCGGCAAGGCCCTTCGCGCCGGGGATCGTGACGTAACGCGCGATTTCCCAGTAGGCTGTGGAGATGCTCTTGTTGCCGTCGTTGTTGAAATCGAAGTCCACGAATGTGAACGTCGAGCCGTACTCGTCGGGCTTGAACATTTCGAATGTGGTGGTGAAGTATTTACGGTCCTTGTTCAAATCATAATGCAACTGAAGGTTTTGCGCGAACGACGTGGCGGTGCAGACGAAGAACAGTACTCCCAGAAACTTTTTCATAAATAGAGACTCCGATAGAATGAATGAGGAATAGAGGGGGAACCAGCGGTTGTATGAACAATGCGATGCATGCGTATGATCGTTATTATTGTCAGGAACTTAATATAATGAAAACAATAACGTTTTTCAACTAATAATATGAAGATAATTGCGAATAATCACTTACATCGTAAAAAACCAGCGCATTTTTCTTAAATATCTTAGGCGCACCAATTACCGGGAATACACCGGTCCGTTCAGGTGTTTGTCTGACGGCGCTTCGTCTTGTTTGTGGGGCGGGCCGTGAGCGGGTCGTCGGGCCAGACGTGGCGCGGGTAGCGGGCGCGCATCTGTGTGCGTATCTCGGGATACACGGTGGTCCAGAAGCTGCGAAGATCCTGCGTGACTGCGAGCGGACGCTGCGCCGGAGAGAGGATGTGGAGGAGGAGCCGAATGCGTCCGTCGCCGATGCCCGGCGTCTGCGTCTGTCCGAAGAGCTCCTGCAGTTTCACAGCGAGCACGGGCGGGTCTGTTGCATAGTCGACCGCGATACGCGAGCCGCTCGGGAGCGGGCAATGCGTGGGGGCGAGTTTTTCGAGGAGGCGGGCGTTGGCGAAGCCGAGCCGGGTTTTCATGATCGCATCGATGTCGAGTGCGGCAAGCTGCGTGCGGCGGCGTAGCCCATTTAAGAACGGCGAGAGCCAGTCGCAAACGGACGCGAGGAGGTCGGCTGGATTCATGGGAGGGAAGTCCGATGCCTCGGCGCAGTGCGTCCGCGCCCATTCCGCACGGAGGCAGAGCGAGCGGGAGTCCTTCGTCCACGGGAGCGCATCGAGACCGAGCGCGCGGATGCCGTCGAGCATCGCGTCCGTAACCGCCGTCGCCGCCGTCGAGATCGTCCGCTCATCGAGGATTACCGCGCCGAGACGCGAGACCCGCCGGGCGATGACGGCGTCGTCCTTCGGACTCCACTCGATCTGTTCCTCGGAGACGATCGAGTCGTCCATGAAGCGTTCGATGTCCGCCTGCGAGAGCGGAGCGGCAAGGAGGATGCGTGTATCGGAGCCTGTGGTGTCCGTCTCCCCGATCGCGAGGTAGTCTTCGCGCGCAAGGAGGCTTCCGGGCGGCAGCACGGCGGTCGTCCCGTTGGCGGTGAGATACTTCGAGCCTTCCGCACCGCGCCGCCGCGCGATGCGGTCGGGATAGGCAAGCGCCAGGAGGAGGCCGGCGTGTTCGTCGATCACATTGGGTACATCGGGCGCATCGGGCCCGGACCGTCTCTTCTTCGGCGCACCTGCCCGACTGCCGGCCGACTCTGTGTGCGGTCCGCTCCGCAGTATCGCTGCGCGCAGGCGCTCCGCGTGTGCGAGTACGCGGTCGAGGGCGAAGCGGTTCGCCGCCCGGCGCTGCGTGACCGCATGGAGCCTCACGCCGAGATCGACATCCGCATCCGCGCGCCCTGAAAAAAGGTCGCGTTCCTCGAGGAGGGCGGCGATCGTGCACGCCGTATCGGCGCAGCCGATGTCGGCGCCCCGGATGATCATGTGCGCCAGGCGGGGATGAACGGGCAGTTCGCTCATCGATCGTCCGTGCTGCGTAATGGATCCGTGCCGATCGAGCGCGCCGAGATCACGCAGCAGCGTGCGTGCCTGCGAGAGATGGTGGGCGGGCGGAGGATCGATGAACGTCAGGCGCTCGCCCGTCGGTTCGCCCCATGCTGCGAGATCGAGTGCGAAGGACGCGAGATCGGCGTTTTTGATCTCGGGCTGGGGATGGTCGGGGAGCTGCGCATGTTCGGCCTCCGTCCACAATCTGTAACAGATGCCGGGCTGCTGGCGGCCGGCGCGGCCGCGGCGCTGATCGGCGGTGGCCTTCGAGACAGGCACTGTGATGAGGCCGGACATGCCGCGGCGCGGATCGAACTCGGCACTGCGCACCTGTCCCGAATCGATGACGATGCGCGCGCCGTCGATCGTGAGACTCGTTTCGGCGACGCTTGTCGAGAGGATGACCTTCCGCGTTCCGTCGCGCGCGGGAGTGAGCGCCGCCTGCTGCTGCTCGTATGGGGCGTCGCCGTAGAGCGTGTGTACGCGCACGTCTTCGGGCAGCCGGCGATCGTAGAGCTGATTCTCGACGAAACGGATCTCGCGCCTGCCGGGCAGGAAGACGAGGATGTCGCCGTCTTCCTCCTTCACCGCGGCGGCGACCGCGTCCACGGCGACCGCCTCGCGCGATTTCGACGGAGCGAACCGGAGATACCGCGTGTCCACGTCGTAACTTTTTCCCTCGCATGCCACGAGCGCCGCGTCTTCGAGCATGGCGGCCAGCGGCACCGCATCGAGCGTCGCCGACATGACGAGGATCTTCAAGTCGCTGCGAAGGTTGTTCTGTACATCGAGCGTCAACGCGAGACCGAGATCGGCATGGATGCTCCGCTCATGGAATTCATCGAAGATGACGATCCCCGTGTCTTCGAGCGCCTGATCCGTCTGCAGCATGCGCGTCAGGATGCCCTCGGTGACGACCTCGATGCGCGTCCGGGAGCCGACGCGTGCATCGCCGCGCACCCGGAACCCAATCGTCTCCCCGACGCGCTCTCCCCTCTGCGCGGCCATGTATTCCGCAGCCCGCCGCGCTGCCAAGCGCCTTGGTTCGAGCATGATGATCTTCCGGCCCGCAAGCCACGCCGTATCGAGGAGAGCGGGCGGCACGCGCGTTGTCTTGCCCGCTCCGGGCGGGGCGCTCAGGATGATGCGTTGTGAAGCCGCCGCCGCCGCAAGGAGCGACGGCATTTCGCTGTCGATGGGGAATGTCTGTACCATGCATTCAATATAAAGGCATTCCGCCACTTTACAAAATCAGCCGCAACCGAGGCAATGGATTTTTATTCGAAATTTTAAGTATCTTTCGTGTGAGCATGCCGATCGTGCCGCCTGCACCAACGAGGCCGCACGCTGCTCTTCCAGCCCACATTCTCCGGGACATTCATGCGCACAGGAATACTTCTCATGATCTCGCTCTCCATCGCGTGCGGCACCGGAATTGCCGGCGAGGCTGCGGGAAAATATTTCGCGAAAAAATCGTACGTTCCCGCGCCGCTGCCGCAGTACGACCGCCTGCGCAGCGCTCTTCCCTCGCCCATCTTCGACGAAGACACGCTCCTCGTCCGTACGTACTGGAAGGCGTGGGAACTTGCGTTCCGGCACTTCTATGAACCCGCGCCGGGAAGCGGGTTCGTCTCGCAGTTCATCGATGCCGCATTCAACGCGAACATCTTCCTCTGGGATACGAGCTTCATGACGATGTTCTGCAACTACGCGCACGGACTCGTTCCCGGCATCGGCTCGCTCGACAATTTCTATGCGAAGCAGCACGAGGACGGGGAGATCTGCCGCGAGATCGTCCGCGCCACCGGGATCGATTTCGGTCCGTGGCGTAACCTCGAGGAGAAGCCGCTCTTCACGCGATGGGGATTCAACGAGGCGGAGACGTTCACATCGTCGGCCGTCCCGTATATCGGCCGCACCGCGCCGTCGCCCAATCCGAAGCTCACGCTCGACGCCATGAACAATCCCATGCTCTCGTGGGCGGAGCTCGAAAGCTACCGGCTCACCGGCGACACGGCGCGGCTCGAGCTCGTGTACGAACCGCTCGTGCGGTACTATCGTTCACTGCAGAAATATCTGCGCCAGGGGAACGGTCTCTATCTCACCGACTGGGCGAGCATGGACAATTCTCCGCGGAATATTTTCCTCAAGGGAGGAGGGCAGGGCGTCGACATCTCCGCGCAGATGGTGATGAACGCACGGGACATCGCCCGCATCGCACTCATTCTGGGGAAACCCGCGGAAGCCGCGCTGTACGCGCGCGAGGCGGACGAGCTCGCCGCGCTCATCAACGGCGCGATGTGGGACACGGAGAAAAAATTCTATTACGACCTCACCGCCGAGGGGACGCGCATTCCGATAAAGACGATCGCCGCGTATTGGACGATGCTGTCGCACACGGCATCCGCCCCTCAGGCCGCCGTTCTTGCAGCTGCGCTGAAAGATACCGCCACATTCGGACGGTTTCATCCCGTACCGACATGTTCAGCCGACGAACCGGACTTTCGCGGAACGGGAGGATATTGGAAGGGCGCTGTGTGGGCCCCGACGAACACGATGGTGATACGCGGCCTCGAGCGGTACGGATACACTGAGCTCGCACGCGAGATCGCGATGAAACACGTTCGCATTGTCGCCGACGTGTTCAGCACAACGGGGACGATCTGGGAAAATTATGCCCCCGATCTCGCCGCACCGGGCCGGCATACGAGCGGCGCGCTTGTGCAGCGCGACTTCGTCGGCTGGAGTGCGATCGGACCCATTATGTATTTTCTCGAATACGGGATCGGCCTCCATGCCGACGCCCCGGCGAACACGCTCACGTGGACCGTCCGATCCGCGCGACGTTCCGGCTGCGAGCGCTTCCGGTTCAACGGTCACGTTGTTTCGCTCACCGCGGAGCCGACAGGGAACACGACGACAGTTCGCGTCTCGGCCGACGGACCCTTCATGCTGCGCGTCCGCCGCGGCGCCGCCGAAGCAGCGTTCAGTGTCGCATCCGGAGACAACACATTCATCATCACTGGGAAATAGAACGCAACAGGACGAGGGAACCAAGAGGGCGCGGTCTGTGGTTTCACTGTAATCCATGACGTACATAAATTTTCACTACCGGAGGCTGCCATGAAACGATTCAATGTGCTTGTCATGATCCTTTCCATCCTGCTCTTCTCGGTATCCGCGGACGCCCAAAAAAAGAAAAAACCCGTCAAGGCACCCGTTAAGGGCGCAGAGAAGGTGATCGAGACCCCCGCCGAGAAGCCGGTTGAAAAAGCCGTCGAAAAGATCGCGGAAAAATCTCCCGACACTGAAGCCTTGGCGCAAAAGCTCGTCGTCCAATGTGCAAACGTGAAGGAGGGCCACTCTGTGCTCATCTCCGGCGGCGTGCGCGATCTCGCCTTACTGGAGAACATAGCTGTGCACGTGAGGAAGCTCGGGGCATTTCCATTGATCTCCCTGACGGGCGACAAACTCGTCAGGCGGATGTACGACGATGTTCCCGCGAAGTTCGACGAGCAGGTGGATGAGTACGGGAAGAAAGTCCTCAAGGCCACCGACGTGTTGATCAGCATCGATGCGAACGAGAACGAAGCGCTGCTTGCAGACATCCCCGTTTCGCGGATCGCAGCGCGCAGCAAGGCGGGACAGGAAATCACGGATGTGATGGTGAGCAAGGGCGTCATCGGCGTCAACCTCGGCAACGCCATGTATCCGACGGCGGGGCGGGCGAAACAATACGGCATCAGCCAGCAGCAGCTCGCCAAAATATTCTGGGCGGGTGTCAATACCGATTACGACAAGCTCCAGGCTGTCGGCGACAAGGTGAAGCAGCTGCTCGCTGCGGCGGACACGGTTCGCATCACGACACCCTCGGGAACGGATCTGACGCTGAGCGTGTACGGCAGAATGCCTCACGTCAGCGATGGCGTCATCTCCGAAGCCGACGTCAACGAAGGCTTCGCCAGCTCCAACGCATACCTCCCGGCGGGCGAAGTATTCGTCACGCCCAACCAGGGCACGGCGTGGGGCAAGGTGGTCGTCGAAAAAACCTTCTTCCAGGGAAAAGAGATCAAGGGGCTGTCGCTCGAATTCAAGGAGGGACGCGTGACGACGATGACGTCGTCGTCGGGACTTGAACCATTGAAGGCCCTCTATGACGCCGCGGAAGAGGGGAAGGACGAATTCTCGTTCATCGACATCGGCATCAATCCCGACGTCTCGATCCCCCAGGGCAGTTCGATGATCGCATGGATGCCCGCGGGCATGGTCACCGTCGGCATCGGTGAGAACCGCTGGGCCGGCGGCGACAACGAGGCCTCGTTCTCGCTTCCGTTGTTCCTCGTGAATTGCACCGTAACGCTCGACGGAAAAACAATCGTCGAGAACGGCAAGCTGAAGTTGTAAACGCTGCGACCCTCAGTCGGTTTCTCATCGGCAGCCGGAGCCTCACGGCTCAGGCTGCCGATGTTTTTTAAAAGCATCCGCAATACCTCGTTTCCTCCCTTCACACCCCTCGGGAATTGCCCCCGCGTATAATCGCTGTCTGCACACGCTTCTGGCATACAAATTGTAACATATAAAGCAGACAATAGTATCTTAATCTCCTGCATTGATCGCTTGTACGTTGTATACATTGAACCTTAAAAACCAGGGATATTTACACTGATGTAGCCGATTTGCTGTACGCGAGATTGATTCATTACGATGAATCTGTGTGTGTGCCGGATGATCGGACGATAGACCACGCGGAAAATTCCAATTTATAGGAATTACATTCCTTAAAGTAATAAAAATCGCCGGGTACAACGTCTGCCTCCGGGATGTTTTGTACAATCTACATACCGGTTCTTCTATTGTGACGGGAATAATCATGAAACATTACGTACTATTCCTTCTGCTTGTCCTGGCCTGTGGACGATCCACAGCACAGGATTCTCCCCATGGCGAGATACAGTTCCCGTGCGAGACATGCCATCATCCCGATACATGGGAAGTATACGCCGATTCGGCCTTCAAGCATGAACAAACCGGTTTCCCTCTCACCGGAACGCATCAAAAGATATCATGCCGCCGCTGCCATTCGGACGTTGTCTTCTCCGACGCGCGCCCCGTGTGCACGAACTGCCATATAAATGCACACAAGGGGGACCAGGGAGATCAATGCGTGCGCTGTCACACAATGCAATCGTGGCAGGTTCCGGATATGCTGCAAAAACATCAAATGACGCGTTTCCCTCTTCTCGGACGGCATCAGTCCGTGAGCTGCGTCTCCTGTCACAAAAATTTCTCCGAACACCAATACGCCGGCACGCCTACCGCCTGCGTCGCGTGTCATAAGGACGCGTATCTCTCCGCGCGCAATCCGGAGCATATCGCGGGCGGACTCTCCACCGATTGCAGTACATGCCACAATCCCACGAAGGGCGGCTTCGGCACGAATTTCAATCATGCCCAAAGCAATTTCCCTTTGAGCGGGCGACATGCGGCGCTTCAATGCACACAATGCCATGCCAATAATAATTTTCAACTAACATTTTCCGATTGTTACCAATGCCACGCTCAAACATTTGCGGAGGTAAAGAATCCGGATCATAAGGGGGCCAATTTTCCGCATAATTGCGCGCAGTGTCACACGACGACGGCGTTCAAGCCGTCGACGTTCAGCCACGCGGCGACGAAGTACCCGATCGACGGGCAGCATAAAACGCTGCAGTGCGCGCAGTGCCACACGAACAATAATTATTCACTGAGCTACACGGGCTGCAACCAGTGCCACGCATCGCGCGCGGCGGCTGCCGTGAACCCGAAGCACAGGAACTTCCCCGTTGCGTGCCAGCAGTGCCACACGACGGCAAACGCTGGGTTCCGCCCGGCGCCGCTCTGGCCGGGACATGCGAGTCCGATCGCACCGTTCACCGGCAAGCACGCGACACTCGCGTGCGACCAGTGCCACACAAACGGCGCGCTCACATACACGGACTGCTACCAGTGCCATGCGGCGAACTATGCCGCAACGACGAATCCGAATCACGCCGCAGGCAATTACCCGAAGGACTGCTCGCAGTGTCACACGACGACGGCGTTCAAGCCGTCCACGTTCAGCCACGCGGCGACGAAGTTCCCGATCGACGGGCAGCATAAAACGCTGCAGTGCGCGCAGTGCCACACGAACAATAATTATTCACTGAGCTACACCGGCTGCAGCCAATGCCACGCATCGCGCGCGGCGGCTGCCGTGAACCCGAAGCACACGAACTTCCCCGTGGCGTGCCAGCAGTGCCACACGACGGCGAACGCCGGGTTCCGCCCGGCGCCGCTCTGGCCGGGACACGCGAGTCCGATCGCCCCGTTCACGGGCAAGCACGCGACGCTCACGTGCGACCAGTGCCACACAAACGGCGCGCTCACGTACACGGACTGTTACCAGTGCCATGCGGCCAATTATGCCGCAACGACGAACCCGAATCACGTTACCGGCAATTACCCGAAGGACTGCTCGCAGTGTCACACGACGACGGCGTTCAAGCCGTCGACGTTCAGCCACGCGGCGACGAAGTTCCCGATCGACGGCCAGCACTCGACGCTGCAATGTGCACAGTGCCACACGAATAATAATTATTCACTGAGCTACACCGGCTGCAATCAGTGCCACGCCTCGCGCGCGGCTGCAGCGGTGAACCCGAAGCACACGAACTTCCCCGTGGCGTGCCAGCAGTGCCACACGACGGCGAACGCGGGGTTCCGCCCGGCGCCGCTCTGGCCGGGACATGCGAGTCCGATCGCACCGTT